>CAZZMF010000372.1:0-1524 GCA_964655255.1 uncultured Sphingobacteriaceae bacterium | reverse complement strand
CTCGTCCTACTTCACATGGGAGGTGCGTGGCGCCTACCTGTGGGGGAATGTATATGCAGAATCTACCCTGCCCATGCCTTTGCTGCCGCCTCTGGTTTTGACGCCAGTTGTACGGTTTCGGTACGGATACTGGGCGGGCGAGGTGTATTGGCAGCAGCAGTTTCGGCAGCACCGCTACGCGTTAGAAGCGGAATACCTTCCTCCGCCTGCTGGATACGGGCTTCTGGGGGTGCAGGTGGCTTGGGAACGAAAAGGCTGGCGCATAAGCCTCTCCGGCGAAAACCTCCTGAATCGGGCTTATCGGGCGTATCCAGACTTGATGCGGTTCTTTGCGGACCAGATAGGACGGCAAGTGCGCCTAACGGTAGGATACGATTTTGCGCTATGAAGGGGCGGGGTAGGGGCGCAGCTCATTTACTCAAAGCTAAGCCTTCCTGCACATGAGCTCTTTTTGAGTTGTTTATTTGTGCTGTATGAGCATCCTCCACGCCACCACGGGTATAGACTTGGATGATACAGCCATAGGCTATGCTTACCGTTCCACGGCAGAACTGCGACTGGCGCATTTTTTATTTCGGCTTTTGCGATATGGCTCCCTCGTCAAAGCAGCGAATACCGCAGGGGAGCTTGGACTGCGGTGGGGACTTCCCGTCAAGGGGCTACTTCGCCAGACCTTAGGCGCGCTCTTTTTGGGCGGCGAAAGTCTGGAAGAGACCCTGCCGACACTGCGTAAGCTAAGTCAGCACGGTGTGAGCGCCATGTTGGACTATGCCGTGGAAGCCTCTTATCGTCCTGAGGAGCAGCAGCGCACCTTAGAGGAGTATCTGCGCATGATAGAGTTTGCGCAGCGCTACCGGGAGTTCGTCAGCTTCATCGCGGTGAAGCTTACAGCGCTGGCTTCTCCGGCGCTGTGGGAGACCCTCAGTCAAGGGCGTTCTCTCTCGCCTGCTTTACAGAAGGAAGAGCAGCGCTTTCATGAGCGCTTCACGCAGTTGATTGAGGCGGCGCAGCGCTATGCCGTGCCTATTATGATTGATGCCGAGGAGAGCTGGCTCCAACCCGCCATAGATGCCGTCGCCGAAACCTACATGCAGCGGTATAATACTGATTCTATCCTCGTTTATACGACCGTCCAGATGTATCGGCGCGACCGCTTGGAATACTTACAGAAGCTCATCGCCCAAGGCTATAAGGTGGGTATCAAGCTCGTACGCGGGGCTTATGTGGAGAAAGAACGGGCCCGGGCGGCTCGGTTAGGCTATCCAGACCCCATACAGCCCTCCAAAGCCGCCACCGATATAGCTTATGACCAAGCGCTGATGCTTTGCTTAGAGCACATAGACCAAGTTGCGCTCTGTGTGGCTACCCATAACCGTAATAGCTGCATGAAAGCTGCCCAGCATGTAATCCTGCGAGGCTGGGAACGTGCCCATCCCCACTTGACTTTTTCGCAGTTATATGGGATGGCGGATCCACTGTCTTTTGGCTTAGCGAAGGCGGGCTTCCGTGTAGCGAAATATGTAC
>CAZZMF010000371.1:1156-1535 GCA_964655255.1 uncultured Sphingobacteriaceae bacterium | reverse complement strand
GACTCGGGGCTCGGTGGAGAGTTCCTCAAAGGCAGGGGCGCTACGATGGATAGGATAATATTTTTTAGACTGGATAGGGGGCAGTCCATCTATGGGTTCGCCAACGACGTTGATGAGCCGTCCACGGATACCTTCTCCGACAGGAATAGCAATCGGACCTCCAGTAGGCTTGACAGGATCACCGCGCTTGAAGCCATCCGTACTATCCATGGCGATAGTACGGACGCGATATTCTCCTAAGTGCTGTTGGACTTCCAAATAGACCTTATTCCCTCGGGCTTCCAGAAGGAGCGCATCATAAATCTCAGGTAGGTAGCCATCTTTTGGGTCAAACTCCACGTCAACGACAGCGCCGATGATCTGCACGACTTTGCCTGTG
>CAZZMF010000371.1:0-1146 GCA_964655255.1 uncultured Sphingobacteriaceae bacterium | reverse complement strand
GCAGTAGGCTGACTCATACCCCGCAAAGGTAGCGCCTCAGCCGTAATAACTCCTTGGCTTAGCCTGCACCTGCCTCGTCACATAGGCGCCGGGCTTCCCGGAAAACGCCCAGCCATGCTTCCCACCGCAAGCGCCCCGTGCGTGTATTCTGTTGGCTGGGGTGATAGCTCATAAGCACATAATAAATCCCTACCCCATGCCGAAGTCCATGGGCAAAATCAGGCCACCTTTCTCCCGGAAAAAGGCGCTTCACCTGCCCATATGCAATATGCCCAAGCGGTAAAATAACTCGTACCGTGTCTCGTAAAAGCGTCCATTCATTCAGTAGGTACAGAAAACAGTTATGAAGTTCGGCAGAAGTGGGCTTATTTTGAGGCGGGGCACAGCGTATAGCCGCTGAAACATACGCCCCCGTAAGCATAAGTCCATCTTCTGCATGCGTACTGTGGGGTTGATTAGCGAAACCTGTCTCGTAGAGCGCCTTATACAACCACTCCCCAGAACTATCGCCTGTAAACATGCGTCCTGTACGGTTTGCGCCGTGGGCTGCGGGGGCTAAGCCCACTATCCAGAGCTTAGCGTGCTGGTCGCCAAAACCAGGTACAGGTTTACCCCAGTAAGACCATGCGCTAAAACGAGGAGGGGGCTTAGCGGCTACAGCCTCCCGATGAAGAACCAGCCGCTCGCACCGGCGACAGCTAATGATATCAGCAGTTAAGGCTGCCCAATCTCTCACAAGGTACGCCGACTCCAGTCAAAAATGCCCATTCGCCAAAGATAGATGTATCCCACCGCCAAAATAGCCGTAAAGGACACCAGTACCGCAAATGCCCACGCCGGATCCTCCCGATAGAAGACGACCCAAGGGTACATTAGCGCCAGCTCAATATCAAAGACCGTGAAGAGCATAGCGACCTTGTAATAATGCACAGAGAAACGCTGGCGGGTGGTGCCGACAGGATCCATGCCGCTTTCGTAGGGGATCATTTTTTGAGGGGTAGGGCGCCGCGGTCCCAGCAAGGTCGGCGCATATACAAGCAAAAGCCCCACCACCGCCCCTATGATAAGCAGCACGATGCCCCCCAGATAAGCTTCTAACATGAAGCAAAGGTATGCCTTTATCGTAGCACCGTAACCGTGCCTACT
>CAZZMF010000370.1:0-1552 GCA_964655255.1 uncultured Sphingobacteriaceae bacterium | reverse complement strand
TACCCTGCAATCTCTGATTGGAGAGGATCCGGCTTTGGCGGAAGTGTTGATGAGTCGTCTCGGTGCGCTTCTGCGCCGAAGCTTAGCCCATGCGCGGCAAGTCACCGTGCCTTTGGAAGAGGAACTGGCTCTCGTACAGGACTATTTAGCGGTGGAGCAGCAACGCTTCGGACGCCGTCTGATAGTAGAATGGGATGTACCGACTCCTTGTCCTACGGCGGACATTCCCCCTTTTGCGATACAGCTCCTTGCAGAAAATGTCATCAAACATGCCGTGAGTCGGCTCACTCGCCCTGTGCGGTTGCAGATTCGCGTGCAAGCTTTGCCTCATGCAGTCCTTATAGAGGTGATAGATGATGGACCCGGCATAGAAGTAGAACGGATCCGCAGCAGCGTAGGGCTTTCCAACCTCATTACAAGGTTGGAGGAGCTGTACACAGGGCAAGCTTCACTCTTGGCTGAGCGGCTAAACCCCGGTACGCGAGTCAGTATTACTCTTCCTCGTCGTTTTTCTGCGGCTTCGGACGCTCATACTCGTAGTCGGGCAGAAGATCCGTTCGGACATGGGAGATGACCTGGTCCAGCGCCCGCTGAAACTTCACAAAGTCCTCCTTGTACAAGAAGAGCTTTTGCTTCTGACTCACTTCGCCGGAAAAGTCGCGCCGTGTTTCGGTAATAGTAATGTAATAGTCCCGATTCCGGGTTGCCCGCACATCAAAGATGTAGGTCCGCTTCCCCGCGCGTACCTTGACGGAATACACTTCTCGCCCTTCCATAAAAGTTTCTTGTATCCGGGCAAAGGTACAAACTTCTCCGTATCGGAAGGGTGGCTGTATTTTTGGGGCATGTGGCGTTTGCTTGTGCTGGTGGGAGGCTTTATCTGGGCGCAGTTACTTAATCGCTCGGGTAAGGATAGCACTATTTTTATCTCAGGGCAGGTGTTTCTTCCGAACTACCCCATACCTACATGTCGCAATCCTTGGGGGGTAGCCGTGGCCGACTTCACAGGCGACAACTGGGAAGATATCGTAGTGGCATGCCGTTCTGAGGGGAAGATCATGCTGTATATCAATAATCGTCAAGCGGGCTTTCCCCGAAATAGTTCTTTTGCTTCGCTCAAAGATGTCTGGAAGCCCCTCGCCATAGACCTCAATAATGACGGGCAGATGGATGTGGTTGTTGCTTCATACACAGAAGGCAAAGTTGCTTGGCATCTCAATAGCAAAGTCACCCCCGGTAATCTCCCGCTTGCAGGTTCTGTGGATGTAGGGCGCGGGGTGCATCATCTCATCAGTGGCGATTGGGATGGGGACGGACGAACCGATGTGGGCGTGGTATGTTATGACGATGGTACCCTCCACCTGCTGAAAAATGTAGGCAGTGCGCTACAGAGATATAAGGTCCTCAATACCCCCAATCGCCCAAGAACCGCTGCGGTGGGTGATTTAGACCGGGATGGAAAGCCTGATATTGTCGTCGGGGGAGAAGAGCCTTTTCTTCTCATCTTTTATGGCAAAGAGGGTTACACAGGACAGGGGCAGCGTTTGGATAG
>CAZZMF010000369.1:0-1563 GCA_964655255.1 uncultured Sphingobacteriaceae bacterium | reverse complement strand
GTGCGGCTTTATCCTGCGCATAAATAACGGCTACCCCGCTTTTTTCATCCTGCTCTATGGTGATAGTCGTGCCAGTGGTGCGCTGGATTTCTTGGATGACTTTACCACCGGTACCTATCACAGCACCGATAAGGTCATGCGGTATAGGTATGCGGTAAATGCGGGGCGCGAATGGAGAAAGCTCTGAGCGGGGCGCGGGAAGAACGGCTAACATTTTTTCTAAAATATGCAGGCGCGCTTCGCGAGCTTGAAGAAGCGCTTTTTCTAAGACCTCATAGGGCATGTGCTGAATCTTGATGTCCATTTGGCAAGCGGTGAGACCATTAGCGGTGCCGGCGACTTTGAAGTCCATGTCTCCGAGGGCATCTTCATCTCCGAGGATATCTGTTAGCACAGCGTATCTATCAGCACTCTCCCAGATAAGCCCCATAGCGATACCGGCGACGGGTGCTTTGATAGGTATGCCGGCATCCATGAGCGCTAAGCACCCCGCACATACGGTAGCCATGGAAGAGGAGCCGTTGGATTCCAAAATATCCGAGACGATTCGGATAGTGTAGTCTGCAAAATCCCCTTCGGTAGGCACTACTTGACGCAGCGCCCGTTCCGCTAAGTGGCTATGTCCTACCTCTCGGCGAGAAGGCGCCCGTAAGGGCTTGACCTCGCCAGTAGAGAAGGGCGGGAAGTTGTACTGCAGCAGGAACTTCTTCGTGCCTTGTTGTGTAGCGTAATCTATGACCTGTTCGTCTTCTTTGGTGCCGAGGGTAACGGTAGCGAGGGCTTGGGTTTCTCCGCGCGTGAATATCGCCGAGCCGTGCGTTCGCGGCAGCACGCCCACCTCACACCAAATCGGACGGATTTCGTTGGGCTTTCGTCCGTCCAATCGGATGCCTTCTGAGAGGATGACCTCTCGCATGACTCGGCGCTTCATCTCCAGAAAGTAGCTACTGGCAAACTTCTGTATTTCGGGGAGGGCCCATTCGGGGTTGTGAGCCACCATAGCGTCGCTTACTTCTTGAAAGGCTGCTTCAAAAGCCGCTCGGCGCTCCTGCTTGGGCAGGGGCGTTTTGACGATAGCATAAAGCTTCTCCTGAAGCGCCGCTTCTAAATAAGCGGCTACTTCTGGATAATGTGCGGGTGAGGGAAGTTCCACTTTGGGCTTGCCGTACTGGTCACGAATCCGTTCTATGAACCGCACCAGCTGTTTGATGTATTCGTGGGCATGACGCAGGGCTTCCACTAAGGTAGTTTCGGAAACTTCCTGCATTTCGCCCTCCACCATGACGATGGAATCCAGCGTCCCGGAGACGACCAAGTTGAGTTCAGCCCCCTCTATCTGAGCGACGGGGGGATTGAGGAAAAACTGCCCCTGATGCTGGATAACCCGAGCAGTGGCAACGATCTGTTCTGTGGGGATAGACGAGAGCGCCAGAGCAGCTGACAGCCCCAGTCCCGCTAATACATCTGAGGGATACTGAGGGTCGTAAGATTCCAAAATAGCGATGAGCTGCGTCTCATGACGCCAACCTTTCGGGAAAAAAGGACGCAAGGAGCGGTCTATCA
>CAZZMF010000368.1:0-1574 GCA_964655255.1 uncultured Sphingobacteriaceae bacterium | reverse complement strand
TCGTAGGGTTGATAGTCGTCAAGCGCCTGATGATGAAAGGCTATGAGGCGGAACTCTCCGGAGACTTTGCGGGCGCTCTGGGTAAAATCCTGCATCCGTTTCAATCCACCTTCCTCAAATACTTCTTCCTGTGGTATGGAAAGGAGCGCCGGCTGGACTTCTGGGTAATCGGGCTGTTCATAGCATACTTTCTGGTCATAAACTGGCGAAAAGTGCTCATGTATCTTATTCCAGCCATGATAGCTGCTGCGGGCTTTCTATTTTATCTCTTCATCATACGCTATGACTTTCCCGGCGGTCCTTATATCGAAACTTATGTTATCCTCGTACCGTCTATTCTGCTGGCCTCCCTGCTTCTTTTATTAGAGACGCTGCGTCCCAGAAACCGATGGCAACAGGGGATGGTGTATCTTGGCTTTTCCATTCCTTTTCTAAATGGCTTCCATACCATCACCATCTCCCATACCTTCAATTCTATAGCATTTGGCTATACTCGCCGCTTCGTAGAGGGATGCTGGGCACAGGGGGAAAAGAAAGTCATTATGAGCCGAGAAAATGTCAATCCCGACGTAGAATGGGCAGTTGAAAACCGGTTCAGTTCAGCGACACTTTATTCAGCCATGGCTTCGCCTGACTCGGCGGTAGTAGTGCTACGAGGGGATGTTCGGTATTTAGACTCGCTGGCAAGGGCTACTAACCATCAGTATATTATCCCAAGACCCTGGCATAACTTTGAATGCGGACGCATAGACAAGCTCAACCCTCATCACTTCCGCATTCCCGACGGGGAGTATAAGATCATCACCCATTATCAGGATACATCCGTGTACAGCGCATTAGAGAGTGGGAAGCTGCGGATTGAAGTGAGCCCGCAGACGATTTTCAGGATAGGTCCTATTGGTGTTGCACGAGGTTATACCGTGGCTGAGGTGGATATTTATCAGGATTATGCGTCGAGCTTGCCCTGCTTGCCGACGGATAGCGTGAGGCTTACCGTTAGCTATGAGCTCTACAACGACCGCGGAGAAAAAGTAACGGGCGATCAACACTACCCTACTCGCTTTGAGCGAGACCTGCCGCGGCACTATAAGCAGGGCGTTCTCATCTGGCGCCCATGGGCGGAGCCGATGGAACTCAGCCGGGGTACTTATCGGATACAGTTCGGTTTTCTGTCCAAAAAACACGGCTTCATCCCCAGTGGAGGACGGGCATGGCTCATAGTAGAGTGAGAGCGCTGAGGCCCTTGCCTTGAGGGGTGATTCATGCTCGACTTAGGAGTCGGTGATGTAGGGAAGAGATTTTTTATTACCTTTGTTGAGTATGCGCTTAGCCGTTTTGACTACGGGCTTGCTGATGGGCATCGTATGGGCACAGAATGTTCCTGCTGTGCCCTCAGAAAAACTCTCTCATTATGAAGCGGTCGTCCTCATGCATGACCTCAAGCCGGGGGCAGACCCGGCGCCGCTCTGGGAGCGGTCGCAGAAGCTCATCCTCTCCAAGGTGGGCTTCTATGAGGCGCAGCTCGTGAAAGTAGAGGGGCAGACGCTGACCCTGCACCTGGGCGTAGTCCCAGA
>CAZZMF010000367.1:0-1576 GCA_964655255.1 uncultured Sphingobacteriaceae bacterium | reverse complement strand
GCCCCTCCTGAGTCGCTTGCGTTCGGACTGGAGCCCCACTCAGCCGCCGTATGCCCTCTACGAGAATGGACAACTCATCCGCTGGTGGGGAGATGTGCGCTTCCCGTCTTTTTTGTCTGTACAACCCCGCAGCGCCCCCATCTGGCGGGAAACCGAAGGCCAATACGAATACATCGCCCCCGTCTCTCGGAACCTAATAGTGTATGTGCGACTACCCGCACGGGATAAAGCCGCCGTCCTCGCAGCCATACCTATATTCCTTTCGCTCTTGACTCTCGGGCTACTTGTAGAACGGTTTGCAGTTGTGCGCCGTACCATTCGTTCCCTCTACACGCGAGAAGCCTCTTTCGTGCAGCGGTTTCAAGTGCTTTTTGGAGCAGTAGTCTTTCTACCCCTACTGGCAATACTCTCGGTCACCTTCTTGCTCTTCTTGCGTATCAATCAAACCCAACGCCAACAGGAACTTACCCAGAAGCTAAGTTCTGTCAGTAGCTATCTGGCAGGCGAGGCTATATTGTTAGAAAAACTGGCATACTGGCTGGAAAACTACCTTGCCGGAGAGGAGTCCTTTGTGAGAGACTTGATGCGTCGGATTGGTTCGCTTTCTCAGTCAGAGGCATTTATTTATACGAGTGAGGGGCTACTTTACAGCAGCACTTTACCTGTGGCGTATTGGAACGAGTTGGCTTCTCCGAGGGTAGATTATCAGATATTGGAACGGATGCGCCGAGCAGAGACGGGGACGCTGATTGAAATGGATGCGCCCCGCGGACGCCTCATGGGGTACGCACCGCTCCGTACGGAAACAGGAAAGCTCTTGGGCATTCTTCACATTCCCCAACCGATACCTAAGGAGTCTTTCTACGAACCCCTCCGCTACTTTATCGGCTACACGGTCAATACTTACCTTTTTCTATCCTTGGGGGCGATGATGGTGGGGCTTTTCCTTATAGAACGGTTTGCGGGGGGATTGCAGCGTTTGATTTTACAGCTTCGCAGTGCGCCTGAAGCGCCCGACCCTCCCCTGCTACACTGGGAAGGGGGAAAGGATGAGATTGCCACTCTCGTCGCTGCTTACAACGAAATGGTAGAGCGCCTGCGCGTCAGTCAGCGTCAGCTCGAGCGCACCTTGCGACGAGTAAGCCAGCAAGAGATGGCGTTTCAAGCCGCTCACGAAATCAAAACCGCCCTCACCCCCCTAAAAATTCACTTGCAGCACCTCCAACGCCTCCCCACCATAGACCCAGAAAAGCTACGAGAGATATCCACCCGGCTTCTACAACGGATAGATGCCCTGGTTCGCATTGCTAATGCCTTCATGAGCTTTGCTAAGCTGGGCTCCACAGAAGAACTCAGCCTACAGCCTATCAATCTAAATGCTTTTTTGGAGGAGCAGCTTCAGCCCTTTGCCCAAAATCCCCATATTACCTTCATACAAGAACTGCCACCTCAGCCGCTTTGGATAGAGGGCAACCCCGATGCCCTCCAACAAATCCTGAATAACCTCATCCAGAATGCCTTGCAGGTCTTAGAGGGCGCTTCAGCCCCATTTATTCGGGCATCCCTTACCCAAGAA
>CAZZMF010000366.1:0-1581 GCA_964655255.1 uncultured Sphingobacteriaceae bacterium | reverse complement strand
GCCATGTGCACTTGCCCTTTGTAGAGCTTGGCACGACAGGTGCAGCAGATGCCTTCTTCACAGGCATAGGGGGGGTCTAAGCCGGCTTGCTGGGCAGCCACGAGAAGTGTCTGACCGGCTTTGACGGGCACTTGATAGGTTTTGCCGTCCAGATGAATAGTAGCCAAGGCTTCGGCGGCGGGAGCTGGGACTTCCTGCGTCACCGTTTCAGGAAGCGGCGCAGAGAAATACTCCGTATGAATTTTTTCCTTAGGGAGGCGCTGGCGCTGGAGCGTCTCTATCGCCATTGTCATCATCTCACTGGGACCGCAGATGTAGGCTTCTATGGGGAGGAGGCGCTTGCGGATGCGGTTTAGTTCAGCTTCTATGAGGGGAGGAGAGAGTCTGCCCGTGGCTCCGCTCCAGCCGGGTTGCGGACGGCTCAAAGTATGTATCACCTCTAACCGCTCACCGTACTGAGTGGAAAGGGCATTCAACTGGTCGTAAAAGATAATCTGCGATTGGTCGCGACTGCCGTAAAGGAGCAGGATTTTGCTTTTTGGTTCGGCTACAAGTATAGAGCGTATCATTCCGTAAATAGGGGCTATTCCGCTTCCTGCTGCGATAAAGAGGTACTGTACGGCGCGTCCTGCTTGGGGCTGTACGATGAAGTTGCCCAAAGGGGGGAATACTTCTATGGTATCCCCAGGATTGAGGGTGTGCCAGATGTAGTTAGAAACCAGCCCGCCTTCCAAGCGCTTGATGGTCAGCTGGAGGTGCTGATCCAGATAAGGACTGCTGGAGAGGGAGTAGGCGCGGGGATACTTTTTTCCGTCGATCTCTACTCGTACGGTAAGGTACTGCCCCGGTAGGTACTCAAAGCCTGAGGCTGGCTTTTCCAGCAGCAGCGAGAAAGTATCAGGCGTCTCGGGGCGTTTCTCTATAATGCGCAGAGGTGTAAATCGGCTCATGTTGTAGGTTTTTTCTCAATCCAGCTGCCCATACGACTATACTTTTCCAAGCGGCGAGCGACAAGCTCATCTGGGTCTAAAGCCAGCAAAGGGGGAAGGTCAGCGAGGATTTTTTCGCGCACTCGGCGAAAGACTTCTGTGGGATTTTGATGGGCGCCCCCAAGCGGTTCGGGGATAATCTCATCTATCGTCCCCAGCTTGAGGTTATCTTGGGCGGAGAGGTGGAGGGCTTCGGCGGCTTTTTCTTTATATTCCCATGAGCGCCACAGGATGCTGGCGCAGCTCTCTGGGGAGATCACAGAATACCAGCTATTTTCCAACATGTAGATTTTGTCGCCGACGCCGATACCGAGGGCGCCACCGGAGGCCCCTTCGCCGATGATGAAGACCAAAATAGGCACGCGCAGTTGAGCCATTTCGTAGAGATTGCGGGCGATGGCTTCAGCTTGCCCAAACTCCTCTGCATGCATGCCCGGGTGTGCCCCCGGCGTGTCTATGAGAGTGATAACGGGCTTGCGAACTTTTTCAGCGAGCTTCATGAGGCGCCGAGCTTTTCGGTAGCCTTCGGGGTTAGGCATGCCAAAGTTGCGCATCTGGCGGCTCTTGGTGTCGCGTCCCTTTCGCTGACCAA
>CAZZMF010000365.1:0-1586 GCA_964655255.1 uncultured Sphingobacteriaceae bacterium | reverse complement strand
TCCAAAAGCTTCTCGTTATTGGGGGGGATGGCACCTTCAAAGGCGCCGCTACTTTTCTTGCGGAGCATCCTGATCTCCAAATCCTTGGACTACCAGGAACGATTGATAATGACCTGTATGGCACGGATTTGACGATAGGTTTTGACACAGCTGTAAATATCGCTGTGGAAGCCGTGGATCGTCTGCGGGACACTGCTGCAGCGATGGGACGGCTTTTCCTTGTGGAGGTGATGGGACGGGATGCAGGCTTTATCGCTCTTTATACGGCGGTAGCGGCTGGGGCGGAAGCGGTTTTAGTGCCTGAGACGCCGACGGACTTCGAGGCGATAGTGCGGGTCTTAGAACGAGGATGGCAGCGCCACAAAACCTCAGCTATCATTATTGTTGCCGAAGGAGATGAAGCTGGGGGCGCGCTTCAAGCGGCAGCAGAGCTTCAAAGACGCTTTCCCTACTACGAAATCCGGGCGACGGTACTTGGACATATTCAGCGCGGGGGAGCGCCCACGGCGACCGACCGCATCCTCGCAAGCCAGCTTGCCAGCGTAGCCGTAGAAAGACTCCACGAAGGCATGTCCGGCGCTATGGTAGGTATCCAGCGAGGCGACATCATCCTCACACCTTTTACCCGAGCAACCAAAGCTCACTCTGCCCTCAATCCCCTTCTCTTGCGGCTGGTGGAGATTCTCTCGTTGTGATGTAAAGGTAGGGAGAGAGTGCGTTGAGAAAGGCTTTGTTGTGAAAAGGCTGAAAATAATACCAAAGCCCGCATTTGCTTTTCTTTTTGTGCTTCACCTGTGGTGATACCAAAGAGCCCCATTTACAGCTTGATGGGAAAGAGTAAAATGCTGGTAGAGAACGGGCTACATGAGGTGCGGCGGCGCCAAAGGCGCCGCCGCACCTCATCAGAACTTTATACTCACGACTGACGAAACTCAAAAGGAAAGCAAATGCAGACCTTAGTACAAATCAAACATGGGCTTTTGCAGGGGGTGAGCTTGGGTCGTCCTTCCGAAGCCCAGAACGCCAGTATCCATAGCCAAAATACAGCGCCAACCCCACCGCTATCCATATCCCCAGCCGTATCCAGTTTTCCACATCCAGTTCTATAATGAGGTACAAGGCGCTGAGCATGCCCAACATGGGAAGGAGAGAGAGATTATACCGCACGATGAAGTACCCCGTAATACCCACCACCAGCAGAAGGAGGCGATATTTCCACAGGACACCACCTTGGGAGAAATCCAAGAGCGCTCGGAAGCTATTGGGGTTGAGCTGGTAGCTCCATATCAGACTGAGGATAAGCATGAGGAGGAAAAGCCAGCGCCCGGGTACCTTTGGCACGCGGAAGCGCGGCGCATACCCCGGCGGCGGCTTGTGGTGGAGATACGCTACGCCAGCGCTCACCACCGCAAATGCCATCAGCGTCCCCATGCTCGTCATATCCACGACCGCATGAAGAGAAGAGAAAAAAAGCGGGATAGCCACGACCGCTCCCGTCAAAAGGGTAGATATATGGGGGGTACGATACTTTGGATGCACTTTTCCTAAGAGCGGCGGCAGCAGTCCATCCCGGCTCATCGCATACC
>CAZZMF010000364.1:0-1591 GCA_964655255.1 uncultured Sphingobacteriaceae bacterium | reverse complement strand
AATGCCCCAGCTTAAGTCTCGGGTAACGGCTCTGGGCGCCAAGCCCGCCCGAAGCCAGTTATCTATGACGGGACCGACATTGGGTTTCCACTCGCGGCTGCGGATATACCGTTCAATCGCTGGCTGAAGCGCATCTAATCGCAGGTAGTACTGCACGCTTTGGCGAAGTTCAGGGGTAGCGCCCGTGAGCCGCGAACGGGGCTGGCGCAAGTCCGTGGGAGAAAGAAGCGCTCCACACTTCTCACACTGGTCGCCATAGGCTTCCTCATAACCACAGTACGGACAAGTCCCCACAATATACCGGTCAGGTAAAAAAACTTGTGCCTGCGGATCCCAAAACTGTTCCACGGTGCGCAGTTCCAGCCAGCCTTTTTCCAAGAGGCGCAAGAAAAAGTGCTGTCCTAATCGGTGGTGTTCGAAGTCAGAGGTGCGCCCGTAGTAATCCATGCTAATCCCCATCCCCCGCAGGCTCTGCTCTAATAGCGGGTGATATTTGTCAATAATGGCTTGAGGGGTTGTGCCTTCCTGCAGGGCGCGAAGGGTAATGGCTACGCCATGTTCATCGGAGCCGCAGATGAAGAGGACCTCGGCACCTTTGAGTCGCTGATACCGAGCAAAAATATCGGCTGGGAGATAGGCACCCGCTATGTGCCCAATATGAAGGGGTCCGTTAGCGTACGGAAGCGCCGCAGTAATAAGATGTCGCATTTACTCTTCAGCCCCTTGTGCTCTGAGCCAATCGGCGACTTCGCTATGCCAACGCTTCTCAGCTAAATAGAGAGGCGTTTGACCGCGATGGTCTGCCAGGTTGATGTCAGCCCCTTTTTCTACAAGCAGTTGTACGACTGCAAGGTGTCCGCGCGCGGCGGCTTCCTGCAGGGGGGTGCGTCCTTCGCGGTCTTGGGCGTTGGGGTTAGCTCCATGCTCTAAAAGAAACCGCACCATCTCCACATTTCCACTAATAGCTGCCCAGTGAATGGCTTGAGCGCCCTTGGTGTTTGCAGCATGGATAGATGCGCCTTTTGAGAGGAGATACTCCACGATGGGCAGGTGCCCGTTATAGACAGCCAGGTGCAGGGGAGGCGAACCGTTCTCATTCGGAGCATCCACCGCAGCCCCTGCTTCACATAGGGCTCGGACAATATCCAAGAACCCCGCATGAGCGGCTAAGTGAAGAGGACGCGCACCCGTGAGGGAGCGAGCATTCACATCGGCGCCCTTTGAGAGGAGGTACCGTACCATCTCCAACTGCCCCCCGCGTACAGCATAATGAAGAGGCGTCTCTCCATTTTGATCCACATCAGAAAGCGAAAGCCCCTGCGACAGCAGCCATTCTGCTATCTCTACCTGACCAAAACGCGCCGCCCAATGCAGCAGGGTCGCTTCCTGTACATCCCGAAATAAAAGGTCCGAGGATTCTCGGAGGTGAGCTTGCAAGCCAGTCAAGTCGCCAGCCTGCAGGAGGGATTGAAGTTGTGCATCCATACAAGGCTTACCTTTGCGGCAAAAATACGCATAAATCCTATGCCTCTCATCGTCACGCTATTGCTCTTCGCTGGGGGGCTTTATCTTGTGCTCTCTCGCCCACAAG
>CAZZMF010000363.1:0-1611 GCA_964655255.1 uncultured Sphingobacteriaceae bacterium | reverse complement strand
TTCTCCTTAGAAGAAATAGTGCTAAATCATGAAGATGGCATTCCAAACACTTTCTTAGACTCAGAGCCAAAAAGCCCATACAGGGCTCAAAGGCAGATGGACACAGAGGGGCGAACCTTACACTTCGTGCCCTTCTGGAGAGGTTTCCATGGCTTTTCAGTTACCAAATCCGGACAGCGACTCCGCAACTGGCGTCCATCCTTTTTCTATGAGGTATCTTTCCAATCCAGAGCCTCGCTCCACTGTGCCGTAGATGTCCTTGAAAGTTGGATCTTGCCAAAAGCGTCCCTCATCCCAGACCTTCTTATAGACGCGCATCACCTCGCCGCTCTCTGGGTCCTTGATGTAGGTTTGGTCAGAGAGGGCATTGCTCCATGTGCGAGCCATCTCGCTGTGGAAAGGCTCTTCCTCACTACTGACTCCACCCCCACCGAGGGAAGAAGAACGGCTACTCATACGCCGTTGTCGTAGGTATTCAGCGAGTTGGGCATTAATCTGCTGATTAGTGCGCGTAAATTCCCCGTATGCTGCTAAGGACCACTCTGGATTGGTAATAAGCGAGGCGAGCATTCCTATTTTTAGACCGTTATAAAAGTCCTTCTTGCTATCATTTGGTATATCTGTGTAATCCATGAGCACAGTCGCCTGATGAAAAAAGCTTCCCATTCCATCCAGTGCCCCCTGATAAACATTGAGTAAGTAATCCACATAGCGCAAACGCTGTCCCGCTTGATATTCCAACCTACCCTGCCACTGCTGGGATTGACCTTGAACAAAAGGCTGATTAGGCTGCATTCCCCAGTTTGATATCTCGTATTTATGATCCGTGAGCGTCCACATTTGCCCTTCTCCTTGCCACAAGTAGGGCAGAAGCTGGGCTAACTCCTCCGGCTGCTGAATAGTCATAACGGACTGCAAGGGCATCGTCTGTCCGTCATAAGTGAGTTGCGTCACCCCTGACATGCCCATGGCGACATTGGTCTGAATGTCCAAAGCATGCTGACTCCACCGCAGCTGTTGATAACTCAACTCAATCCGATAGAAGTATTTAGTACCTTGCCGATAGGGAGTGCCTCTCACCGTGCTTCCGATCGGAACATGCAGGGTCCCATAAACCTTCTGCAAATAAGGATCGCGCAGAGTCTCTTCTTTATAAGCTGTACGCTGATTGGCAGGCAAAAACTTCACACTTGCTACAATCTCTCGCGCTTCATTCATGAGGGCACTTCGGCTGCCGACAGGAATCCAGAAAAAGGTTAGGATAGCTGCGCTTTGACCAGGAAAAATCTCTCCTAAAAAGCGGTAGGAGGTGGGAAAAGCACGCGGAGTCACCGCAAAGATGGGATTGAGAAAATAGGGAAAAGAAAGCCTTTCGCCAACAATCTCAATACCCTTGGGGGTACGACGCGTATAAAAAGCCGCCTGTGAGCCTCCAACATGCCTCAGCTGAGCCAAAACCCGTTGTGTAGCTTTTTCCATGGAGGTCTCAGCTTTTAGAGCCCCGATGCAAACGAAAAAGTACTCCTGCCTGTGATAAAAAGAGATGAGATTTTGAGAAATGAGAGGCGCCCACCCCTGAGGTAATCGTACCTCGTATCCATGTAGGGGATC
>CAZZMF010000362.1:0-1614 GCA_964655255.1 uncultured Sphingobacteriaceae bacterium | reverse complement strand
TTCCACGATACCTGCCGTACGCGTTTTGACTTCGCTACCGCCACGCATGCTACTGTGCACTGCGTGAATGAGCAGCGTCAGCACCACCAGCGCTCCAAAAAGCGTCCATGTGGCTTTTTCCGCAAAGTCTGCCGCATGACGCACCCCCAGAAGTTGGGAAGCTTGCGCGACCCCTTGAATATCCGTCGCCAGTCCGCCCCCCCTACCCTGCTGGATAAGCACTAAAAGCGTCAGCAAAATCGCATCCACTACCAGCAGGAAAATCAGCACTCCGAGGATGAAACTCATACGGCAAAGGTAGCTATATTTGCGGGTGTATTGGTGGATAGTTTGCTTAGGTTGGCTGGTATGGGCACAGCATTCGCCTGAAAAGGGCTATAATCGCGGCATGCAGCGTATAACCCCACCGGGCATCACACCCGTCGGTCCATATAGTCCAGCTGTGCGGGTGGGTCCATGGCTTTTCATCTCTGGACAAATTGCATTGCGCACCGATGGCAGCATAGAAAAGTCCTCCATAGAAGCCGAAACCCAGCAAGTATTGGAAAACCTCCGAGCGATTCTCAATGCTGCTGGCGCAGCCCCCGAACAGATCGTCAAAGTGTCCATTTTCCTCACCGACATGGCATTTTTTGCGACCGTCAATAGTGTGTATGAGCGCTTTTTTCCCGAAGGTAAATATCCCGCCCGTGAGACTATTGCGGTATCCGCTCTGCCCCGCGGTGCCCGCATAGAAATTTCTGCGATTGCCTATTTAGGCGAATGAAAAAGGTTTTGACGCTCACCTTCGCTCTGAGCACGGTGATCGGGGGCTGCTGGGGACAAAACGCTTCCCCCCATCCTCCACCGCCTGTCCCTACGCCCAATCTCCTGCGCCCTGACACAGAATATCCCTTCATCAAAAGCGACATCAACGAGATTACCTATGCTGCTTATCTTTTACCCATCTGGCAGCGCCTCAAATCTAATACACGGAAGGTACGCGTTCTGCATATTGGAGACTCGCACATTCAAGGGGATGTGCAAGGACGCGAGATACGGCATCGCTTATACAAGGTCTGGGGACCTGGGGGGCGCGGCTATGTTTTTCCGTATCATGTAGCTGGCACGAGTTCGGCGTATGACTACTCCAGTGTAGGTGGGGGACAGTGGCTTTCTGCCCGGAGTGTGCAAATGCAGCCTGCTTTACCACTGGGGATCACGGGCATTGCTCTGGGCACCTACGATCCGACAGCTTATTGGGAAGTGCGCTGGCATCCCGCCTACCATCCAGTCGCACCCGCTGGAGCTCGCCTCATGCTTCTGACCCGTACTCTGCGTTCAGGCATTCGCTCCATCCTCTCTATAAATGACACTGCCCACCCCATCGTCAAAGACCTACCCGTAGGCTATGCTCTTTCGGAGATTACGATTCCCGTCCCCCTGAGCACCCTCCGCGGTACATGGGAATGGAGCGGAGACGATTCCCTCGCCTATGCAGAACTGCAAGGGATTTTCATAGAAGAAGGGCAAAACGGCATCACATGGTACTCCATGGGGATCGCTGGCGCACGCCTCTCGGACTGGGCGACCCTCCCTCTGCTAAAAGAAAGCTTACGGCTCCTCTCCCCTGAC
>CAZZMF010000361.1:0-1629 GCA_964655255.1 uncultured Sphingobacteriaceae bacterium | reverse complement strand
ATCCATGGCTGGGTGGCGCTCTTGATGCCCGCTATCTCTGGGGCAGAGTAAATCCCAAAAGCAAACTGGACCGGCACATAGAGGGCTATCCAATCCAGTTGCACGCCTGTACCCACGCCAAAGCCTATCAGTGTATGGGAGACGGTGGGGTTTTTAGCTATTTGGACAGGCTCTGGGAAAAGTTTGTCATCTTTTCCTAAGGCGTTGGCATCTAAGCCTAAAAAGCTCTGAGAGATGCGCAAGCTCAACCCCAAGTACGGCGCTACAAAAGTCTGGAGCTGGAGTCCAAGGTTTGCCCCAGTCAAGGCGTAGCCATGGGTAGGGTACAACAGACTCTTGGCTTGGGAGGTGCCGGTCGGCGCCGCTGCCCCCACGGTGAGCGCAATATAGCTATTCGGACTGCTGATCTGTGCCCAGAATAAGCTCCCCAGTAATGCGGATAACATGGCACAAAAGTACTCTTTATCGAGCGCGTTGAAGTGGGATAAAGTCTACTCAGACGCTCTAAATTGCAGCCCAGCTCGTCCAAAAAGCTACTTAGGTACTTTATTTCCGTCCGATAGGTTGCTCTTCGTACATTTGTAATACCATGAGGTGGATCGTTTTGGGGCTTGTGATGGGATGGGCGCAGACATGGGAAGTTCGGGCGCTTTTTCAAGCGAAAAGCAATGGTCCTATCACGCTTCGGCTACTTTCTCCCGAAGGGGAGAAGGTCATCTCTACCATGCTCCAAAACGGCAAAGCACAGATACAACTACCTCAGGACTTTCGCTTTTCTCGGGTCATCCTTACAGCTGAGGGGCATCTACCCCTTGTTTTTTCTCCCAAGGCAGCGCTTCAGGGCGTCATAGACTTCACTAATCCGGCTCTCCTTCATCCCCAAAGTGCATATGTGCTGGTAGGGGAAAAAGCAGCCCTTGCTGCGGGCGACTTAGGACGCCTGCCAGACGATCCACACCCCGTCATCAACGCTTATGATATTGAGCTTTTCCTCCAAGCCGAACGCGCCCAAGATAAGCGCGCCGACTTCAACGGGGATGGGAAGGTAGATACAGGTGACTTTGAGATCCTTCTGCAGAATCAAGGCAAGCTTCTACAGACTCGTCTATGAGATACGGTACAGTTTTCATTTGCGTAGGCTTGCTCTGGGCGCAGGACAGTGTGCGCGCTGCTGCTCAGATGCGGGGCGATTATGTGGAGGTAGCTTTTGAATGGAAAGGGCAAAGCGGTAAAGTGCCCCTCGGCGCTAACTTCGTGCTTCGGGGAAGCCCCGCCGCTCCTATCGCTTGGCAGCTTACGGAGATCACCAGCGCTGGACGATGGGACGGCGCACACTCTAACCAGTATTTTCCCCTTTACACTACCGCTCGGGCAGAACCCGACGGCGCCTTCCGTTTGAGTCTCAACCTTCTCGCTAAGCAGCCCCCTGCCGGTGATGCCTTTACGGGAGAATGGGAATACATCGGCACTTGGCGGGCTCCTGTCTTGGACTTCGGTGATACGCTACACTTGCACTGGGCGATGGAAACGGGCGAGATTGTGCTGGCACCTTTCCAGCGAGCGAAAGAGCGATTTGTCCTACTTACGCCAGCGCCTCTTAGGCTATGCCCCGACTTCCCTGCCCTGAGA
>CAZZMF010000360.1:0-1632 GCA_964655255.1 uncultured Sphingobacteriaceae bacterium | reverse complement strand
GGGCTGGATTATATCACTTATGGTCTCATCATGCAGGAGATTGAAGCGGGCGACTCGGGGATTCGCTCCATAGCATCAGTGCAGAGTTCGCTGGTGATGTATCCGATATGGAAGTTTGGTTCTGAGGAGCAGCGTCAGAAGTACTTGCCTCGCTTAGCTCGCGGGGAAATCATGGGCTGCTTCGGACTGACCGAACCTAACCACGGCTCCAATCCCGCAGGAATGGAGACATACTTTTATGAAGAAGGGGAGTATTATGTCGTGACTGGGCGAAAGATGTGGATATCTAATGCCCCATTTGCCGACATAGCTATAGTGTGGGCAAAAGACCCCGAAGGCAAAATCCGCGGCTTGATCTTAGAACGCGGTATGGAGGGCTTTTCTACCCCAGAGATGCACCGCAAATGGTCTCTGCGCGCCTCTGCCACTGGCGAGCTCATCATGGATAAAGTGCGCGTCCCTAAAAGTCATCTCCTTCCCGGCGTTGTCGGACTCAAAGGACCCCTCTCATGCCTCAATAGTGCCCGTTATGGCATCGCCTGGGGCGCTATTGGCGCCGCAATAGACTGCTACAAAACCGCAGTGCAGTATAGCCTGGAGCGCAAGCAGTTTGGTAAGCCCATCGCCGCTTTCCAACTCACACAGAAAAAGCTCGCCGAAATGCTGACCGAGATCACAAAGGCACAACTTTTAGCGCTGCGTCTCGGTCAGCTCATGAACGAAGGTCGCGCTACCCCTCAACAAATCTCTATGGCAAAGCGCAATAATGTCGCCATGGCGTTAGAAGTCGCCCGTACCGCTCGCCAAATCCTCGGTGGCATGGGTATCATGGGGGATTACCCCATCATGCGCCACATGATGAACTTAGAATCCGTCATCACCTACGAAGGAACTCACGAAGTACATCTCTTGATTACTGGACAGGACATTACGGGTATATCGGCATTTGTGTGATGGCAAGCGAAAGCCCTTCTTTCGTCTATCCGATAGAAAATCTCATAGAGGCGATCCTTTTCACCAATAGCCATCCCCTCACGCCCACAGCCCTCCAAAAGGCAGCAGAATATATCCTCGGCAAACCGGTCTCTAAAGAGGAGATTCTCCGCGGCATAGAGGTGCTGCGTCAACGGTATGCTCCCACCAGTATAGAGATATTAGAGATAGCGGGAGGCTATGCGCTGCGCACTCGCCCCGACTACGGCGAAGCCCTCTCCAAGTATCTCGGACTCCAAAATCCCCTCCAGTTATCTAAGCCTCTCCTTGAAACGCTGGCAATTATTGCGTATCATCAGCCGATTACGCGTCCCTTCATCAACCATCTACGAGGGGTACAGAGCGATTATGCTGTGGAAAAACTGTTAGAACTGGAACTCATAGAGCCTGCGGGGCGCGCTGACCTCCCCGGTAAGCCTCTTTCTTATCGCACTACGAAAAAGTTTTTGGAACTGCTGGGGCTGCGTTCCATAGAAGATCTTCCCCGCCTGCGCGATCTCTCAGATACGCCACCGCCGCCAGACCCAACGCACATAAACCCATCCCAAGAAGAGCCCACACAAATGCCCGAAATGCGAAATGCCCCCCATAACGGGCTCCCAGAGAAAGAGCACCAGTGAAAGGACGCCAAAACCTATA
>CAZZMF010000359.1:0-1647 GCA_964655255.1 uncultured Sphingobacteriaceae bacterium | reverse complement strand
CATATACGCAGCCGTTGGTGTCCTACCTTTATCGGTATGCAGAGGACTTATAGAACTCCCACAGCTCTATGGCGGGTGGTGCGGGCTTTATCCCCCGCTGAACTGCGCTTGATCCGGCGGCACCTCCATGGAACCCGGCTGGTGTGGCTCCTGAAAGCCCTCCGCCACATGCCCGTTTACAACGAAGCTCTCCTTCAGCAGGCATTCAGGCGGAAGTTTCCGCGGGCTTCTTCCACCCTCCTGCGCACCTATAAAAGGCTCCTCTGGGATGTACTTGAAGCGAACCTCCCTCCTCTTTCAGACCCTTATCTCCTGCCTGAGCGTCGGATATGGCAGAGACTCTGGCTCAGTACCTACCTGTGGCGGAAGGGATTATCCGAAGAAGCAGAAACTATCTGGCAGCAGGCGCTGGAAGAAAGCATACAACTCGGCTGGTATGAAATAGCCCTATGGGCATTGAGCCTGCTGGAGCTTTATACGCGTGATCTATCGCATTTAGCGCCTGAGCAGCGCTTGTCAGACTGGACGCGACAGATTTTGCATTTATTGACAGAAAGGTATAAAGGGCTGGTAGAGCGATTCTCGCAGGCGGAAAGGAACCTTCATTTTCGCGTCTCATCGGGTATTGAGCTACCGCCGCTTCCGCTCCACGATGCGTGGGGAGCGCATCTCCGCATCTATGGATGTCTGTATAGCCTGCTTTCTCAGGAGAGCCTGCCGGAAGCCCTCTCTTCTCTGAGCGGCTGCCTGGCAAGGCTCTTCACTCAAGCGGCATTTCCCCCTCTGGCGCTGGCTTTTCATCAGGCGGTCGTATTCGTAACTATCCTTGGACTGCTGGCGATAGGGGAGCGAGGGCGAGCTTACGAAGAGTGGCGAAGCCTCTGGGAGCAGTGCTGGCAAAAAAAGTACTGGCCCAACGATGAACGCTTTCAATCTCTCTGGCGCTTCGGGCAGGCTATTCACTTCATGTATCTTGTTCAAAAACGCGCATGGGAGCAGGCTTATCGCTTCTGGCAGCATGAAGCCTCCTCCTTAGAAGCGCAATCTTCTACAGCGCTGAAACGCTGGCTAATCGCACAGCCGTCGCCACAGCTATCTACCTCGTACTTATTCTAAAAGGCAGTGTGGAGGAGCGCCGCCTCTGGGCTCAAAAGGTTCGCCAGTGGCTCCCGGCACGGGGGGCACTGGACATTTATGTTTTCTGGTGGCACTTCGTGGAATGGTATGACGCATATCGCCGGCATGATTACCCCGCAAAACGCCGCACCTTTCGCCGTCTGATGCGGCTATATAGGCGATATTTCTCCGAGCAAACTGAGTGGCTTCCTATTCTTCGCATTCTCAGAAGTCTCACCGAGGGGTTAGCTCATACAGCCCGCCGCCGCATCAGCAAACTCCTCTCTCACTGGCAAGCCCACCCCGAAGAAGGCTACCGATGGAACTGGTACATGCTCCCTTTTCCCATGCCTCTCTTTCTGGAAGGCATCCTCAAGCGTTCTCCACTGGAATATTTTCCTCCCCAGACATCGCCTGAAAGTTTGCTTTCCCCTGCGCTCATACAGCATCTGGATGCCGCCCTGCATCATATTCGCTCTGCCCTCAAGGGACAACGCTAAGAAAGTGTTTGAGATGAGTTCTGTATATTTG
>CAZZMF010000358.1:0-1650 GCA_964655255.1 uncultured Sphingobacteriaceae bacterium | reverse complement strand
ATGTATTCTACTTCCACGAAAAACGGCTCCCCCACTTGCCCTCGAAGCTTTTCTGCCCACTGCTCCCAATGCGGTGAAAAAACAGTAAGGAGAAAGTTTCCTGTCCTATCCTCAAAGCTCAGCCGGGCATAGGGCTTGCCTTGTTTAGAGCGGCGCTCATCTATGTCCATCAGTAGGGCTGCTGCGCGTAAGATGCCGCCCGCGGGACTTTCGCTATTGATGAACTCGCTGGCGTTGCTGAGGACGTTGGCTGCCCGCATAAGAGGGGCATACTCGTCTAAAGGATGGGAAGAGAGAAAAAAGCCTATATAATCCCGCTCTTGCCGCAACTTTTCAGGAAGGGAAAGGCGCCGCTGGGGAGGGCGAAGCTTAGGCGGTGGAGGAGGAGCTATCTCTACCCTGTCAAAAAGCGATGCCTGCACCGTTTGAGAGGCTTTTTGATAGGCGACCGCATAATCCAAAATAAGCTGCCGATTCGCTTCATCCAATAAATACTCGCGCTGTCCATCAATCAGGTTATCCAGCGCTCCGGCGAAGCATAAGCTCTCCAAACTCTTTTTATTGAGCCCATAAGGCAGCATCCGAACTGCAAAGTCAAAAACATCTTTGAAAGGACCTCGCTGCTGCCGCTCCATTACGATAGCTTGTGCGAGCTTCTCACCTAAGTGCTTGATCCCCCCCAGTCCAAAGCGAATCGACTGCATATCTGGCACAGAGAAGCTAACCTCACTGGAGTTTACACAAGGGGGCAAAACAGTGATGCCGAGTTCTCGCACCTCCTGCAGGAAAAAGCCGACCTTTTCTGAGTCGTCAGCATGATGCGTCAGTACGGCTGCCATGTAGGCGGCAGGGTAGTTGGCTTTTAGGTAGGCTGTGCGATAGGCTAAGATGCTATATGCAGCAGCGTGCGATTTATTGAAGCCATATTCAGCAAATCTCGCCATTGTATCAAAGACTTCTTCGGCGACTTTGGGGTCAGTGCCGTGAGCTATTGCCCTCTCCACGAAAATCGCCCGCTGTTCGTCCATGATTTCCTTTTTCTTTTTGCCCATGGCTCGTCGCAGCAAGTCCGCCTCCGCTAAGGAATACCCCGCCATGACCTGCGCGATTTGCATAATCTGCTCCTGATAGACCATAATGCCGTAGGTATTTTCCAAAATCGGCTTGAGACGGGGATCGGGATAGGTGACTTCTTCCTCGCCATGTTTGCGCCGTACGAAAGTGGGAATGTTCTCCATCGGTCCGGGACGGTATAGGGCATTCATGGCAATAAGATCCTCTATGCAAGTGGGGCGAAGCATTTTGAGGTACTTCTGCATGCCATCAGACTCAAACTGGAATATGCCCACTGTCGCCCCCTCCTGAAAAAGCCGCCAAGTTTTTTCATCATCCAAGGGAATCTTTTCTAAATCCAAAGGCTTGTTGTCTTTGCGGAGGGTCTGGATGAGCTCTACGGCGGTTTTGAGGATGGAGAGGGTTTTGAGCCCTAAGAAGTCCATTTTAAGCAGCCCCACACTCTCACAATCTGGTCCATCCCACTGGGTGATGACTTGGCGGGCGTTTTCTTCTCGCGTAGCGATAGCCAGAGGCACGTATTTCCACAAGCGGTCCGGCGCAATAATCACACCTGCTGCATGAACACCTGTATGC
>CAZZMF010000357.1:0-1666 GCA_964655255.1 uncultured Sphingobacteriaceae bacterium | reverse complement strand
CCGCATAAAATGATCCCTGATATGCCGCGGGACGATACGGCGAGGTTGCCAGCCAGCTATCTATGCTCAGTTCTGCCGGGGAAAAAATCCGATAGGCATAAGCGTTTTCTATTTGAGAAAGCTCAGCACTGAGGCGCTTCCAGTATTCAGCGGCAGACATGAGCCCAGCACGCACCAGCGTCACCCCCGTGTAATAATCCGTGATCCCCTCCGTCAACCAGTGCAAGCTCGTATAGACTTCTCGGTCATACTGGTAAGGTACGAGGGCAGCGGGGCGCAAACGCTTGACATTCCACACATGAAAAAACTCATGGGCAGAGATGCTGAGAAAGCCTTTCAGAGCCTCCTCGGACTGCGCGCCCTCCTCTGGTAGCACGAACATCGCCGAGTATTCATGCTCTACGGCATGGCGCATTTGGAAGGGCACGAGGAGGTAAATAAAATGATACTCCCGCAAAGGCAGCCTACCCCAGATAGCGGTCTGTGTGCGAACGATCTTACACAAGTCTTCCATGAAGGGACGAAGGTTCTGCGCCCCCACACGCCCCCAGAAGTGCGCATAAATAGTGGCTGTATCGCAGGAGATTTTTTCGCTTCGCAGGTCTGGACCACTCAAAAAAGGCGAATCCACCAGATGATGATAACTACGCGCTTGATAGCGACGCTCTCCCACTGCTGGGAGTGCCGTAGCGACCCGCCATGCATTAGGTAAAGTGGGCAGTTCTAACTCACAGGGCTCTTCTAACCGCCCCGGAATGTACATGAGTAAGTTGATGGGGTTGAAATAGACGATGTCCTCTCCGATGTAGCTGGAGCCCGCATCTATCTGCTTAGCATAAAAGCGGTATCGGATGCGAATAGAGCCTTTGGAAGGATTTTGGACTCGCCAGGTGTCTTTATTGACTTTTCGCCAGGGGAGGGGACGCCCCTGTGCATCCTGCGCAGAGAAATGCGAAACCGCCCCAGAATAGTTTTGGAGGATATAGCGTCCTGGGCGCCATGCCGGCAGGGCAAAGTCCGTATGCTGCCCAGCGCTCGGTGTAGCTTCCACTTCTACAATATAGGTAAAACGAGGGGGCGTTTCCCATGATAAGCGATAGCGTATAGGTTCTGCGGCGAGCACGCTAAGCCAAAGGTAACGCACCCACCGCTTGCACAAAGGCATCCACTTCATTGGGCAGATTATACAGGGCAACCGGCGCTGCTCGTACAATATCAGGCTCCCGCCAATCTACGCAAAACCCCTCATCCAAAAGACGCTGAAAGGCTGCTTTGGGGTCAGCGACCCGCAAACGAAAAGAGACCTGCGCCCCATGCGCCTCAGCAGGCGTTACAACCTCTACATGCGGTATGCTCTCTAAACCGACGCGTAAGCGCCGATGAAGGGCTTTTACGGCATCAAAGTATGTCTGTAAATCCACCTGAGCGAAAATATCCAGGCTCGCTTCTAAGGCACCTAAGAGCATAGGGGAAGGATTACTGTGCATCCATGCGCGGGCATCCAGCGCTGGATCAAAAGTCTCTCGCATGAGAAACCGTGTCTCTAAGCGATTCCCCCACCAGCCTGCCAGACGCCGCGGTTGCTCATGGTGTCTGGGATGCACATATAAGCCGCCCACGGCACCGGGACCAGCGTTGAGATACTTATAACTGCACCAGACAGCAA
>CAZZMF010000356.1:0-1681 GCA_964655255.1 uncultured Sphingobacteriaceae bacterium | reverse complement strand
ATAATACAGATCACGGTCGCAGTTGCTTCCCGGAAAGACTACGATCCCTGCTTTCAAGCGCATGCCGCCGCAAAAATAGGCGCTTCGGTACCCACGGCGACTTGTACGAGGGGTTCGGAAGGTAGCGGTAGTTCTGGAAAAGCCTCTATGTTTTCCAAGCTGTTTATGACTTCTGCTTGTTGGATGTACGCCTCCGCTGTAAGTCCCACGCCGAGCAGGCGGGTCAGCCTTTGTGCCCATTCACCGACAGTCTCAGGCATCATGTGGAGGAGCGTGTAGTTGCGCACTTCTATAAGCGTCTCTGTATCGGGAAAGGGTTGCGTTGCCCACTCAGCTATTTCGGTGTGGATGCGCTCCACTGCTTCGGAGACGCGGTCAAGGGATACTTCGGTAGAGATGAGCATATAGCTTCCAGCGCGAGTCGTATCTGGGCGTGCATAGATTCCGTAGGTAAGTCCGGCTTCTTCTCGCACAGAGTGCATGAGCAGGGCGCCAAAGTATCCCCCTAATCGCACCAGCGCCAGTCGGTAATAAGCATACAGAGGATGTACTGGTCGTACCCATGGCAGCGCTATGCGCAAAGCGACCTGCTGGGCAAGCATGGGAAGCGTCTCGCAAATAGAGGGGATAGCCATAGCGAGCGGTAACTCATAAGTGATCTGTCCGTGCCAAGTGGTCCATCTTTTGATTTGAGCGGGAATGAAAGGAGCAGCCAGCACTATGGCGCGCAATCCTTTGGTGAGAAAGCGCTCATGGTAGGTTTTCAGTTGGGTGATGTCCATCTGGGCAAGCTGCTCTAAAGGGGCGCTGCCGATCAAGCTGTAAGTTATGCCCCATAGGTGATGCGCATATCGTGCATCAGCAACATGAGGAGGGGTAGCCCGGGCACGCTTCTCGGCTTCTACCAGGCGCTCCAAATAGGGTCGGGCGACAGATTCTGTCAGTAGGGGGTAGGCTACTACATCGTACATTAGGTCAAGCGCTTGGGGAAGGTTTTCAGTGAGCCCTTCAGCGGTCAAGTAAAGGGCGTCATGATCCGCTTCCCACCGAAAAGTCCATCCCAACTGGTACAAGCGCTGACGAATCCCGCCGGCGTTGTATTTAGCGTTTTCCTCACTTAGGAGGCTCAGAAGGAGCTGGCGCAGCCCGGCTGGATAGGATCGCAAAGCAGGCGCATCCCAAATAAACCCCACCTGCGCAATAGGGGCATCACTGTAAAGCCAGTGAAGCGCTACCCCATCCAAGTCCATCGGCTGCGGCAGCGGTGGCGGTAGATAGCGCACCCGAAAGCTCATAGCCGCTCCAAGATCTTTTGCTTTTGGGCTTGGTACTCATCGTCCGTTAGGATGCCGGCTTGATGCAGTTCGTGGAGCTTACGGAGCTGCTCGTAGGGGTCTGAAGGGGGGGAGGCTTGATGCTTGACTTCCTCATAGACCTGCTTCCCTTCCTGGAAGGCACGGGCATAGGCTCTTCTCGCCGTATCTAATTCAAAATCTCGGAGCGTTCCTGCACTGGCAAAGTGAATGGCGAAAATTTTCCCCACGGCATAAGTCGTCGCCGCAGCTAAGACAGAGGCGGTAAGTCCTCCCACCATCCACCCTACACCAGGAATGAGCTTGACGATAGAGGCTCCGCCCCGTACCGTAGTAGCCCCGACCAAACTGGCGATGAGGCCCTTAGC
>CAZZMF010000355.1:0-1700 GCA_964655255.1 uncultured Sphingobacteriaceae bacterium | reverse complement strand
ACGGCTACATGAGCTGTGGCAGCGCCGGCAGCATTTGGCTGCCCTGTATGATAAAGCGCTGAGCGACACCCCCAGGCTTCAGCTACCAGTAAGACGCGCCGACAGCCAGCATGCATGGCACTTATACCCTGTACGATGGCGAGGTACTTCCGTCGAAAAGCGCGACCAGCTTCTCTGGCAGCTTCGCCAACAGGGAATACATTTGAGCCTGCACTATAAACCGCTCCACCTGCACCCCGCCTACAAGCCTTACCTCCGACATGCGCAGCGCTTCCCATCAGCCGACCAAGCTTGGGAAGAGACTTTTAGCCTGCCGCTCTGGCCAGAGCTCTCTGATACGACTGCCCTTCACATCGCCGAGACCATAAAAGCCCTCATCTCATCCGACACCTCTAAATCATCTATCTGATATGCAACCACAAGTCGCCCTACGATACGCCCGAGAAGAGCTATTCAACATGCACCTCTACACATGGCTCGCCCAGACCGTACATAACCCCACGCTTAAGCCTATTTTAGAGAAGTTTGCTGCGCAGGAAAAAGCACATTATGACTTCTGGAAGCGGTGGATACCTGAGGAAGTGCGCTATCCTACTTGGTGGCTGTGGTGGTATAAGGTACTTATTCGCCTACTGGGGATAAGCTTTATCCTGCGCCTTTTAGAGCGGCGAGAGCATCAGACCATCGCCGAATACCGCCAGATTGCGCCGACCCTCCCTCCTCAAGAACAAACTACCCTATTAGCTTTCGTGGAAGAGGAGGAAAAACACGAAGCCGAGTTTTTGGAAGCTATTCGTGCAGAAGAGCCGCGCATTCAATATTTAGGGTTTATTGTGCTGGGGCTATCGGATGCGATTATAGAGATAACGGGTGTGCATGCGGGTTTTCTGGGAGCATCCCACCGCCCGCTGACCGCAGGCATCGCTGGGCTCATCGTAGGCTTTGCAGCTTCCATCTCCATGGCATCGGCAGCTTATCTGCAAGCCAAACAAAACCCCGCAATCTCCGCCGTCCGTTCGGCAGTTTATACGGGGATTTCGTATTTGACTGCGGTGATGCTGATGGCACTGCCTTATTTCATGACGACTTCTATGGCAGTGGCATTCTGGGGGTCTGTGGTGCTGGCGGTAGGAATGATTCTGAGCTTTGTATATTACAGTGCGGTGGTCTTTGAACGCTCTTTTCGTCAGGAGGCTTTGGAGAGCGTCGGGGTACTTGGGGCTACAGCGGCTTTATCTTATGGATTTGGGGAAGTATTGCGCTACTTTTTCCCAGAGGCTTTAGTATGATACTGGGGCTTGTTAGGGTGTGCGGCGGCGCCTTCGGCGCCGCCGCACACCCACGAAAATCCAAAACAGTGCCTCAAGCTTTCTATCCTCTACCCCCATCAGCGAGCGGATGCCTGTATCTGAATACCGTAAATGTAGGGTCCACGAGACCCTACCACCACCTTGTCCCCAAAAACCGCCGGAGACGCTTCTATCTCATATCCTAAGCTCAAAGTACTGAGAAGGGTCCCCTTTTGGGCATCCAAGAGCGACACTTGCCCAGCTAAATCACACACAATAAGATATGCCGCCCCCGTGGAGTCGTATACCGCCACAGGTGAAGACCATACATATTTAGAAGGCTTGTATCGCCAAAGATCTTGACCGGTGCGTTTATCCAGAGCGACCACTAAACCGCCGTACTTTTCACCT
>CAZZMF010000354.1:0-1703 GCA_964655255.1 uncultured Sphingobacteriaceae bacterium | reverse complement strand
GCATCGCCCCCTTCGGCTATCTTACCAGGGCTGCGCGTTGAGCATACCCACTTCGGCACAGGCAGGGTACTCACTCGTGAGGAAAATGGCGCCGCTGGCGTCGTAGAAGTAGAGTTTGACGCGTATGGAAAAAAGAAGTTAGACCTACGCTATGCAAAGCTCCGAATACTTAGCTAAGCTTGCAGTGCCCCCACCCCGCCCCAAAGGAGAAGCGGGGGTGTGGTTCAATCTGTTTTTGCAAGCTGCCAGTGAATCCGTACCTGAGACCCAGAAGCCGGCTTTCCTTCGCCACGCTTTCCGGTGGTTTCTTCAGTTGGAAGGCGCGGAACGGCTCAGCGAAGAGGAAGTCCGCTTGCGCAAAGAGAAGTTTTATGCGCTTCTTCCCGACGACCTGCGCCCCTATTTCCCATGGGAAACGCCGACAGAGCTTCCGCCGCCACCGCCACCCCAACTCGCTTATCCCCAAGCTCATACGCCCTTCCGTCAGTACGGAATTTTAGCGGGGCAGTGGGCAGAAGCCTTAGCAGCCCAGGAAAATGACCAACTCAAGCGCTTGCTGGGCACACGCCTGCTCAAGCACTTGTATCATCAAGCTCGTCAGCAGGGCATGCCCACCGAAGAAGCCGCACTCATAGAAGCTATCGCCATCTTGAGTGGAGGTCAGCTTCGGCTCTCCCCTACCGGATTGAATGATCCTACCTCATCTGAACACTCGCCGCGTCCGAATAAAAAGCCCCATCGCCCCTTTAGGCATCGCCGATGAGATTCATCATAGAAGGGGAGGCACGCCTTTCTGGCACTTATACTCCCCAAGGGGCTAAGAACGAAGCTTTACAAATCCTTGCTGCCGCTCTCCTCACGCCCGAAGCGGTAGAAGTCCATAACCTGCCTGATATTATTGACATTCGCCGGCAGTTAGACCTCATAGAGCTATTAGGTGCCAAAGTGGAGCGCCTTTCCCCTCATCATGTGCGCATCCGTGCAGAAAACCTGAATCCCCAAGCACTGCTGACTCCAGAGGGACGCGAGCTTTTTCGGCGCATAAGGGGATCGGTGCTGCTGGTGGGACCGCTTCTGGCACGGTGTGGAGAAGCATATTTTCCTCGCCCCGGCGGCGATAAAATCGGGCGCCGACGCATAGACACGCATCTTTTGGGCTTCGCAGCGCTGGGGGCCGCCCTCTCCTATGATGCCCATCGTGAAGTCTATCACCTGGCTACCTCCCGGCGCCTGCGAGGCACCTACATCCTCTTAGAGGAAGCTTCCGTCACAGGCACAGCTAACCTCCTCATGGCAGCTGCCCTCGCCGAAGGCGAAACTACCCTCTATCATGCCGCTTGTGAGCCCTACATCCAACAGCTCAGCAAGTTCCTCCAAGCTATGGGCGCCCACATAGAAGGCGCCGGTACCAATCGCCTACATATCGTTGGACAGCCTGCTCTGCGCGGCGCGACCCATACGCTGCTCCCTGATGTGATAGAGATCGGCAGCATCATCGCCCTCTCCGCCATGACCCAAAGCCCCCTCCAAATAACCAGCGTGCCTGTGGAACACTTAGCCCCTATCTTACGCCCTTTTCACCGGCTGGGCATACCGACTTCCATAGAAAACGATACCCTCCTCATCCATCCCCCCGCCGTCTATGCGCCAGAGACAATAGAAGGCGATATCCTTACCATATCAGACCACACGTGGCCTGGCAC
>CAZZMF010000353.1:0-1707 GCA_964655255.1 uncultured Sphingobacteriaceae bacterium | reverse complement strand
ACGAAGCCCTGCGTAATCGCATGGGCGACCCCGCTATTCTCATCGTATGTGCTACAAACGACCCAGAGGAATCGGCTATTTTTCCAAATGTTTTGCGTTTATATGAATATGCAGCATAAAAGCAAGGTAGTCACGCCTCTTCAGCATGCCCTCCCGAGCCTTGAGGGAAGGTGCCTAATGGTAAGAGAACTGATAGTACTTACTTTTCTCCCTCTCACGCTTTTGGCTCAGTCCCCAGATCCGCTTCAGATACTCAATACCATGATAGAGCGCACGGGTACGCTTCGCACCCTTCGCTACGAGCTCAAAAAGTATGAACGCATCCGAGGCAAGCTCATCTTAGAACACATGCGCTTCAAGCTGCGCCGCAATCCCTTTGCTGTCTATGGTTATCAAATAAGCCCCCGCAAAGGCGTGGAGATTCTCTATCCCGCCGAGCCGGGCAGCAATCGCGTGCTCGTCAAGCCCAATAGCTTCCCCTATGTCTCCATTACTCTGGATCCTTATGGAGACTTGATTCTGGAAAATCAACATCAAACGCTTTTCGCCACGGGCTATGATCAGACCCGCAAGCTCTTGATAGCTGCCCGCGAGAAATACCGAAGCGATTTACCACGCCTCGTCAAGTACGATGGTTCGCTCACTTGGGATGGACGCAAATGCCATAAGCTCACCCTATACCCTCCATCCTATCAAATCCAAAACTACACCGTCAAAAGTGGTGATAACCTTTTCTCTATTGCGGACAGACTGCATGTCAGCTGGTACAAAATCATGGAACTCAATAGCCTCAAGTCCCCTAATGCTACTCTCAAGCCCGGACAAGTGCTTAAGGTGCCTTCCGACTATGGGAGGCTCATTCGCATAGTTATTGATGCGGAACGGTTTATTCCCTTGGTTTTGGAAGTGGAGGATGAAGTTGGGATATTTGAGCGGTACGAGTACTATAAGGTAGAGGTGGATCCGCCCCTTACGGATAGAGACTTTTCTAAAAACAACCCCGAATACAACTTTTAGCCATGCTATCCATAGATTTATCTGGCAAGGTGATTGTCGTGACGGGTGGAGGGACGGGTTTAGGGCGAGCGATGACGGAGACGTTTATTCGGTGTGGGGCGCAGGTAGCTATTTGTGGTCGCCGAACGCATGTGGTGGAAGAAACTGCACGCGCCTTGGGACCCGCTGTGCGTCCCTACACCTGTGATGTACGAAGTTGGGAAAGCGTGGAGGCTTTTTTGTCGCAGGTCGTGCAGGACTTCGGACACTTGGATGCCGTAGTCAATAACGCCGCTGGAAACTTTCTTGCCGCTTCTGAAGACCTCTCGCCGAAAGGCTTCCGAGCGGTGGTGGACATAGTGCTTATGGGGACTTTCCACGTCAGTCGTTGGGCGGGCGCTTACTGGATCGCCAACAAACGCCCCGGCCATATTCTCAATATCGTGACGACCTACACGGAGACGGGGTGTGCTTTTGTATTGCCCTCGGCTGCTGCTAAAGCAGGCGTACAAGCGCTTACCCTTTCGTTAGCTTATGAATGGGCGCCCTACGGGATCCGCGCTAACGCTATTGCACCGGGGCCTTTTCCCACCGAAGGAGCATGGTCACGGCTCATGCCCGGACAAGACTTTGAAGAGGAGTACAAAAAACGGCTGCCTACAAGGCGGTATGGGAGACATGAAGAACTCGGTGCCTTAGCGGCTTTTCTCC
>CAZZMF010000352.1:0-1710 GCA_964655255.1 uncultured Sphingobacteriaceae bacterium | reverse complement strand
ATAGGAAGCGGGGCGCTTGTCTATTGGCAAGACCCGCTCTATCGGCTCGGACGCAACATAGAGATATACGGACGCGTGCTGCAGGAGCTTGCCCTCAACTATGTAGACGTGCCAGACCTGGATAAGCTCACAACTCGAGCCATAGAAGCCATGCTCAGTGAGCTTGACCCCTATACCAACTTCTACAGCGCGATGGATGTGACGCAAGCCCAGTTAGAACAGAGCGGGCAATATGCCGGCGTAGGGCTGGTCATCCAACCGCTGGAAGGCAAGGTCATATGCCGGCGGATCCTGCCGGGCAGCCCTGCGGAAAAAGCCGGCGTAGAACCCGGCGACCTACTAATAGAGATTGACCGGCAGCCCGTCGCTAACCTCTCTTTGGAGCAGATGCAGAAACTCCTGCGCGGCATGCCCAAAACAACCGTTACCATCAAAGTGCTTCATCCCACCACTCAGCGCACACAGGAATACACTCTCACCCGCGCCGAAATAGAGTCCGAAGCCGTCCCCTTCAGCACTATGCTGCCCGGGCAAGTAGGGTATATTGCGCTGACGCAGTTTACGCGGGGCTGTGCCGAAGCCGTCCGCCAACATCTTATTCAACTCAAAACTCAAGCGCCCCTCAAAGGGCTCATCTTAGACCTGCGCGGCAATCCCGGCGGGCTAATGAGCGAAGCGCTGGACATCCTCAACTTTTTCCTCCCCAAAGGTGAACTCCTCTTAGAGACGCGCGGTCGCATGACCGAAGCCAATCAGAAGTACTACGCTCAAGCCCACCCCTTTGAGCCTAATCTCCCGCTGGTGATTCTCATAGATGAGCACAGCGCCAGCGCTTCGGAGATAGTAGCGGGGACTTTGCAGGATTTGGATCGGGCGGTCATTATCGGGAAGCAGTCTTTCGGCAAGGGATTAGTTCAGGTCGTGCGCCCTCTCGTAGAAAATACCCAGATGAAAATCACCGTCTCCCGCTACTATACGCCTTCAGGACGCAGTATACAGTTGGCGCCTAAGGGGACTGCCTCAGGGCGAACCTTCCGCACCCGCAGTGGTCGCCCCATCCGCGAGGGCAGCGGCATCACCCCCGACATAGAAGCAGAGTCTTACCTACCGACCAGCGAACGAGAGCAGGTAGAGCCGTACTTCTTTTACTTTCTCGCTCAGCACCGGGACAAAATCCCCCGCGACTCTGTCAGTCTGACAAGCGAACTGCCGCCTATCGCCCAAGTCAATGCCCTCATAGACTCTCTGAGCCATTATCCTAATGCTTACAAAGGCGAGACCGAAAGCCTCCTTGCAGAACTGCGCAGCCGGCTGCCTGACACCCCCACCCTCCAAGCCAAAGCCCAAGAACTGGAAAAAGCCCTACATGCTCATAGAATAGAAGAACTGCGCCGGGCTGTGGAGCCGCTGCGCGTCCTTGTCGGGCAATTGCGCGCTTACCACGGCATGGGACTCAAAGGCGAATATAACTTCATCGTCGCCCGAGACCCCGTCATCCAGCAAGCGCGCGGGTTGCTCTTAGACCCTGTCCGTTATGAGAAGGTCTTGCGTCCGTGAGGTGCTGATGTAGAAAGCTTCGGTAATACCAAAGTGGGGCATCTCTTTGCCTTTTGAGGGGTTAGCGGCGGCGCCTTCGGCGCCGCCGCCTGAACCCAAAGCTCATACGCAGCCCTGGCATAAGCTCGCCGCCCCAGCGCCGCAGCCTATACA
>CAZZMF010000351.1:0-1716 GCA_964655255.1 uncultured Sphingobacteriaceae bacterium | reverse complement strand
CGGTCCCGCTACAAGCTGCGGAAAGTATGCAATATACAGCGCATAGTCCCAAAATGAACCCGGCGCAATCCGTCCTCGTCGTACATCCACAGCATAGCTTATCATCTGAAAGGTATAGAATGAAATGCCCGCCGGCAGAAAGATATCAGGGGCTTCTATTGTTTTACCTGTGAGGGCAGACCAGTTTTGAAGGAAAAAGCCAGCGTATTTGTAGTATCCGAGAAAAGCCAGCGGTAGGAGGATGGTGAGCCAGCCCGCCACACGGCTCATCCACCGTGAGCGTACCATCCACTGTACTAAAAGATATTCTAACCCCAGCGTTCCCAAAAAAAGCCCCACGAAGCTACCGACAGACTTGTAATAGAAAAAGACAGAAAATGCTAACAGCCAAAGCAATCCCCAGCGCCGCCTTCCTGTTTGGAGCATGAGTCCGTAGAGCCCCAGCACAATAATAGCCCATACCCAAAAGGTAAGCGTCGGAAAAATCATCGGGCTATCTGGCTCATACACAAAAAGCGCGTGCCAAATAGCCTGCCAATCAAGGGGCATGCGGCTCCAGAAAAATAGTTTCTACCGAAGCACTTCGGCGCTTCGGTGGCGTGCGCGGAAAAGGTAAAGGATACAGCGCCGAATCCCTTAGATAAGCCACTATCGTATCAGCCCATCGGTATGCCTCAGAGGGAGTCGGATGCGCACCGTCAGTATATCTCTCCATAACAAGGCGCTCCGAAGAGATGTATCGCCCAGGACCTAAGTTTTTTCGCAAAAAGTCTATGATGCCTTTGTCTTGTTTCCATGCAGGCGGACCTATCCACACCAGGGGGATGTCCCCTACCTGCGATAAAATCCGTTCCAGTTTAGGCTTTCTCCTCTCTATCGCCGGGACAAAGAGCTCATTAGAGCCTAAGGAGATGAGCAGATAGGTGGGTTTGTAGCGCTGTATGAAGGCACGCAGCGTATCACATGATCCCCACCACACGAGCCCAGAACTGGGCCAAATGACAGTGTGTAAAGTATATCCCGCTTCTTTACACCAGCTAGCAAGGCGAAAGCGTACCCACTCTATCATAGAGTCGCCCACCAGCAAAATGCGTTCGGATGCCCCCCTCCCCTCTGCCTTAGAGAAGGCGGACTGAGGGTTTTTATTGCGCCATCGAAGCGGCGGCGGAACGCGTACCTCAACAGCCGTCGTATGCGCTTGAACTAATGCCGGATTTTCATCTTGAATCACTGGAAGCGTTATGCGTTCCCACTGAGGGGGAAGGAGTGGGGCTATACCTAAGAAAAATGCTATACCCCCCGCCAATAATAACCAATGCAGCCAATAAGAAGACCACCCCGACTTCACAAGGTAGGCAAAAGTACAGACGGGGCGGAGAGTATAATCTCAGTTTTCGGAGGCAGGAAGCCTTAGCAGGACCCGCTGAAGTCTCGCAAGGTCGTAATGGTCTAAGTTTCTAATGCCTTTACGCTCAAGGGCGCGCAGAAGGTCCAGGCTTCGCTGGATTTCCTCCTTAGATAAAGCGGCTTTGCCTGTTACCTTGTACTGGTTGAGTTGCAGGGTAAGTATGCGGCGAGCATGACGGATTTGGGCTTCCAGTTCTATCGGTTCTATTTTAGGGACAGGCATATTGCTTGCAAAGGTAGCACTTTTTTCCCATTTGCAAGGGCTTTTCGGATTTATGAAGTTCTCTCACAAGCCATGCCCCCCAAGGA
>CAZZMF010000350.1:0-1716 GCA_964655255.1 uncultured Sphingobacteriaceae bacterium | reverse complement strand
GCATAGGTTATATGAAGGGGCGCGGCAGCGCCTTCGGCGCTGCCGCGCCCGAAAGAAAACAAAAGCATATACGCAGCGTGGGCAGCAGGTATGCGGTTTCAGGGGCATCTTTTTTTTCAGCGCTACATAGGATGAGAGCCATCCAACAATCCCTACAAACTCGCGCCCCGAAGCTATACTGGAAGCGGCTGGTATTTCCCTCGGCGCGCCGATAGGTGGGCTTGCACCGGGTTTTTGCGAGAGTATTTCATTATAGTTTGAAGAAAAGTTGTACCTTTGCGGGAAAGGAGGTGCGTATGGAACCGAACACTCAAACGACAGAGAAAGGGTTCGTCCCGTATGGCAGCTTAGCGTTTTTTGGGCTGCTGGTATTGATAACGATCCTCGTTTGGCTCGGCAGTTATCTACTCATGCTAACAAGGGGGTGAATATGGAACGCATGGAGAAAATCACGCTAATGATAGCCTCGGGGTTATTGGGGCTATTTTTCTTGGCGCTATTGGCAGCGGCTCGCCTGCAGAATATCAACGTGCCCCCTTGTCTGCCACCTGAGGTCAAGCCGTTTTCCGAGGGGCGCGTGGATACGCTTCCTGATGGACGGCGGCAGCTCTTCTATGTGGCGCAGATGTGGCGCTTCGAGCCAGAGATCGTTGAAGTACCTGTCGGCAAGCCCGTAGACATTTTTCTGAGCGCCAAGGATGTAGTACATGGCTTTTATGTGAGCTGGACTAATACTAACCTCATGGCTATTCCCGGCGCGGTGAATGCCTACACCCTCAAGCTGGATAAGCCCGGCGTCTATCCGATTATCTGCCATGAGTATTGCGGTACTGCTCACCAGAACATGGTCGCTTATCTCGTCGCAAAATGAAAACTGACCAAACTATGACTACCCATAGAGAAACCTTTCAGGTCGCGCCGCTGTCGCGGCTCCTCATGACCATAGAAGTCGCCCTGCCGATAGTGCTCCTGGTGCTGGGCGTATATCATGGATTCATGCAGACCCTCTACAGAGCAGGGGTCTTGCATAGCAGCAGCTTCGCAGGGCTAAACTACTACCAAGGACTCACGCTCCATGGCGTCATCAACGCTGTGGTGCTGACGACTTTCTTTGGGGTGGCTTTTGGGAATGCCGTAATGCAGTTCTATCTGCGGCAGCCCCTCATCCCCTGGGTCCATGCTACTTCTACGGGGATGATGGTCATCGGCACTTTGATAGCAGCGGTGCCGATGCTGCTGGGACTGGCGGATGTGCTGTACACTTTCTACCCACCGCTCAAAGCGCATCCCGCCTTCTATATTGGTGCGGCTTTGCTGGTAGTGGGGTCATGGATAGCCTTTTTCGGATGGATACCGCTCTTGCGCCGCTGGATGAGCGAAAATACCGGCAAGCCGATGCCCCTCGCCGTGCTGGGCATGCTCGTCACCTTTATCATCTGGTTTATCTGCACGATACCCCTGGCGGTGGAAGTGCTATTCATGCTTATTCCCTGGTCTCTGGGATGGGTAGAGGCTATCAATATCCCCTTAGCACGCACGCTATTCTGGTTTTTCGGGCATCCGCTGGTGTATTTCTGGCTCTTGCCGGCGTATGTGATTTATTATGTGATCCTGCCTAAACAAGCGGGCGGTAAACTCTACTCCGCTTATGCTGCGCGGTTGGCATTTTTGCTGTTTTTGGTACTTAGCATACCGGTTGGGCTGCATCATCAATAC
>CAZZMF010000349.1:0-1718 GCA_964655255.1 uncultured Sphingobacteriaceae bacterium | reverse complement strand
TGCCCAGACTTACCGTTCTCGCCTTTATCATCTCTATCCCGAAGTCAAAGACGACCTCAACCGACCCGCTGGAGACACAGAAGCCCTCCCTGACCTGGTGCAGCAAGCGTATTACCTTTTAGGGTATGACTGGCTGCGCACATTTGAGAAGTGGCGAGAAAGGGCATATCCTCTGCCACCCGTCATGATTAGCGTATGCAACCGCACAGAGACCGCAGCACGGGTCAAGCAGGCTTTCCTCTCAGGACAAATAGGCATTCCAGAACTGGCAGAGGAGCGGTACACCTTACATATTGACTCCAAAGTGCTGCGGGAAGCCGAGCTCTTAGAAGCTCCGCCCGAAGCTATCTCTGAAATGGAGGAATCCGAAACGACCGAAGCCAGCCCTTCTTTTTCCACGAAAGCCGCTTATGCGGAATACCTTCGCCGTCAGGTAAGCACGGTAGGACGCATAGGGCAGCCCGGGGAAAAGATTCGGCATGTTATCTCGGTAGGCATGCTCTCCGAGGGGTGGGATGCTAAGACAGTAACGCACATCATGGGCTTGCGGGCTTTCAGTAGTCAGCTACTATGTGAGCAGGTGATTGGGCGCGGGCTGCGCCGCACCAACTATGAGATCAATCCTGAAACAGGACTACTGGAACCTGAATATGTGAATGTTTTCGGGGTGCCTTTTTCCTTTTTGCCGCATGAGACGACGGAGGGTACGCCGCCGCCCCCGCCTATGCCTACTATTCGGATTGAGCCGGACCCCACCCGCAAACCCTACGAAATCCGTTGGCCCCGTCTGGTGCGCGTAGAGCGCGTCTTGTATCCCACTCTCCATTTAGACCTGCAGGGCATAGCTCCCCTCTATCTGGATGCCAGTCAGACACCGCAGATTGTAGAAATAGCACCAGTCGTAGATGGTAAGCCAGACCCAGAGAAAGTGGAACAAATCCGCCTGACTGAACTAATGAAAGGGCAGCGCCTGCAAACGGCTATCTTCAAAGTAGCAGCAGCGGTTTATAAAGATCTCCAACCAAACTGGTCTGGACTGCCCGAAGTGATGATTGCCCAGTTGATTCAGCAGGTGGAGGCATTCATCGGCTCAGAAAAGCTGGTCATCTATCCTAAGAGCTTTGCTGTGGATGGGCAGCGGCGAACGGTACTGATTTTTCTACATCTTAGCCATATCATTCAGCATGTGATCCGGGCTATTCGGGAGGAGAATACCGAGCGATTAGAACCAGTTTTTGACAAAGCCCATCCATTTGGCTCTACGGAAGAGATGCGTCCATGGCACACTCGCCGCCCTTGCCATCCTACGAAAAAGGCTCATACGCTTTTCTGCCCCTACGACAGCACCTGGGAAGCCTCCGTAGGGTTCATTTTGGACGAACACCCTGCGGTAGAGGCTTGGATAAAAAATGAGCACTTGGGCTTTGAGATACCTTACTTCTATGAGGGGCGCGTGCGGAAGTATCGTCCTGACTTTTTAGCCCGTTTGGCAGACGGAACGCATCTCATCATAGAAGTCAAGGGACAAGAGACCGAAGAAGACCGCACGAAGTACCAAGCCCTTCATGAATGGATAGAAGCCGTAAATAACTACAAGCATGCTGGACAGTGGAAGGCAGTGATTGTGCGGGAAGCAAGCGAGCTACGGGATAAGCTTCCGCAGAGCTTCCCAGACAAAGCTTCGGAGCCTCAAGGATGTGCATAGGTTATCTGGGAGG
>CAZZMF010000348.1:0-1761 GCA_964655255.1 uncultured Sphingobacteriaceae bacterium | reverse complement strand
ATCCCGAGGACGCCAGAAAACAAAGCTTTCCGGTAGATGCTGCCGTATAAGCTCAAGCGAAGCTACCATCCCCCGCTGTATGCGAGCGGCGTATTGCAGGCTCTCCTCTATCTCAGCGTTTTTCTGGGCAATAATCTTGTAAGCCTCCTCTAACTGCCGACGGCTCTGTTCAATCAGTTGTTTTTCATACTCAGCGCGTTCCCGCTCCACAGCGAGACGCAAGGCAGCCGCTTCTTTCTCTCGGCGCTGCTCTTCTTCTTTTTTGCGGTCGGAGACGTCTCTAAGGGTAAGAAGATAGCCTTGAATAATCGGGTCTGTATAAAGCGGCTGCCCTACTGCATCAAAATAGCGCCAATAGCCTTCCCTATGCTGAAGCCGCAGCGTAAAAGCTGCTGTTCCCTGTCGCTCTAAGGCACTGCCGACCAGCGACCTATCTTCGGGATGAATGAGCTCTGCCAGCGGGGTACCTTCCATATCGGCGACGGCATAACCCAAGGAACGCTGAACAGAAGGGCTGACATACACCACCTGCCCGCCTCTGTCTAAAATCAAAAACACATCAGAAGCATATTGAATGAGCGCTTTATAGCGCCCTTCTATACGGAGAATGCTTTCGCGGGCTTCTAAGGCAGCGGACTGCTTATAGCGGCGAACGGCTTGCCATGCTCGCCAGCCGAGAAAGCCTCCCCCTGCACTCAAGGCGAGCCACACGCTACCAACGACCACCCCCCGCCAGTCTTGACTGATCCAAAGAATCAACACCAGTCCCAGAATAGCCGCTAATGCACTTAGCCCGACAAACCGCAGGACCTCCCGTTTGGCTGAGCCTTGCTGCGCTTGAGGGCGCATCGCCGCAAGTACTACTGCCATTTCTCGCGCCATATCAGAATATCGGGAATGGATATACTGTGCCCCGCTCGCGGTAGCTGTAGCCGAACTGGTACTGCATCATAATTTGCATGCCACCGAAAGCGGTCGGAGTCGTTGTACGGCGCGTCAAAAGGCTATATGCCAGTCCAGCGGAAAGACCTTTTTGCAAGGTGAAGCCTGCTATGAGCGCATATTGGTCGCGTGCCCGCAGCGCCGCACCCGCCATAATAGACCCCACCGGGCGCGTGTGCCAATAACCCCCTTCATAAATCACAAACTCCGCCAATAGACTGCCACCAATCCAGGTGCTTTGATTAGAGCGACTCAGTGAAAACGACCCAACAATCTGAAGCGGGGTGCGAGTAAAAAGCCGTGCCCCACCGTACCCCGTCCATAAGAGAGAAAGCCTCTCAGCATTATGCACAAGAAAGCCTATTTGCGGACGATTGAGGCGAGCAGCGGAGATGCCCACAAAAGGCACAAGCTCCACATTCCCAGGGACTTTTTGGGTGCGGTAGTACAAAAGTCCAATACCAACATCAGCATGCCACATCGTAGTTCTATCAAATGCTTCGGCGGTGGGACGACTAAATCCTACGCCATCAAACTGGTCCTCAAAGTACAGGTCCGTAGGCTCTATGGTGCGATTGACAAAGCCGGCGTAGATACCCCCTCGCAGGTGATCATATCGGGCACGACTACCAAGGGGCGCTTCGTAGGCGAAGCTTAGGATCCCTTTTGTAGTGCGCCACCCCCCTGCGGCATCAGAGAGAAAAAGCCCCCCTACTCCAGCTGGCAGTTCGCCCAGTTGGAAAGGAACTTCCACTCCTACCCATGTGCTGCTGAAGTTTGTAAAGCCCGTAGCTGGACGAAAGAGATGCGTTATAGTGG
>CAZZMF010000347.1:0-1761 GCA_964655255.1 uncultured Sphingobacteriaceae bacterium | reverse complement strand
GTCCAGCTCCAGGATCGCCTGAGTTTCAGCAGCGGCTGAGTGCAGTCATAGAACGCCCTAACTTCGGCGCTGGAGGGGCTAAGTTCTTAGACCGCAGCTCTTTCTACCACCTGGAAGGGCAATATGACCTTTCGCGCCGCATTTCCTTCGCTCACGTATTGGTTGGAGGCAACTTCCGCTATTATGTCATCAACTCTCAAGGCACGCTCTTCTCCGATACAGCAGGTCCTATTGGAGTATGGGAAGGCGGCGCTTTTCTTCAAGCCAGTCGTACCTTCTGGAATGAACGGCTTCGCTTACTGGGTTCTATCCGATACGACAAAAATATGAACTTCCAAGGGCGCTTTACACCGAGAATAGGCGTGCTTTATGCCGTGGACGAGAAAAAGAATCATAACATTCGCGCATCTTTCCAAACTGGATTCCGCATGCCTACTTTGCAAGCCCAGTATATTGACCTGAACCTTGGACCTTTCAAGTTCATCGGTGCGCTGCGTCCCTCTGATGAAGGCTATCGCATCATCGGAAATAACTATTCTCTGGAATCTGTGCTGGCTTTTCGGGATTCCCTTGCGCGTCAGACCCGCGGCACCAATAACCCCTCCGCATACGCCGACCTCCTGCGCACCCTCCCCATAGAAAACATCCGCCCTGAAAGAGTATCCGCCATAGAAGTAGGGTCTCGTCATCTCATAGCCAATCGCATCTACATAGACTTTGATTATGCGTATTCACGATATGTGGATTTCATCGGGACGATAGATTTAGTCGGTCCGCGGCGCTTTCTGGGCGGAGATGGAAAATGGTATGCCGGGCAACTTACCCCCGATTCCATTCAAGCGGGTAACTTTGTCCAATATCGCCGTTATTATAACTCCTCTACCCCCGTCTCTACCCATAACTTTGCTGTCGCTTTCCAATATACTTTGAGCCGGCGCTTTTTCCTGAATACAAACTTTGCTTTTGCTGAAATCATTTTGACGGAGGAGGCAAAACGCGACCGGCTCATAGCCGGCTTCAATACACCACGGTATCGGGCTAATGTTTATCTCACTGGACGAGAGCTTCTCAAAAATAAACGATTAGGTTTCTCCACAGGTTATCGCTGGGTCAATGCTTACCTTTTCCAAGAGCCTTTTCATGAGCGGATTATTCCGACCTATCAGCTTGTAGATGTGCAGGTAAGCTATAAGTTTCCGAAAATCAATAGCGCTTTGCGGATAGGCGGGCAAAATGTGCTCAATAATCGCCATGTGGAAGTACCGGGCGGTCCGATGCTGGGCGCGATGTATTATATCCAATGGGTGTATGATCCGTTTTTGCCGTAGGGTAAGCTGAAGCGCTTTTGGGGGGTGGCGGCGGCGCCGAAGGCGCCGCCACCCCCCCATGTAGTCTGCTCTCTGCCAGCGTTTTATTCTTTCCCCCAAGGCTGCACAATAGAAAAGCACATAGGGGGCTTTGGTACCAGACCCAGCCCTCTACCGCAGCGGCTTGCTAAACTTTACTTTGATAGCGGGTTCTATCTGAACAATCTCCACTTCTATGAAAGGCGTCTGCTTATAGGTGGAAGCTACATTTGAGCACTCCACTGGCTGATGGTAAGCTGCATCCGCAGTCCAGAGCTGCACTAAAAGACCTTTGGACCCAGGCCCTATAATGCGAGCGGGGAGCTTGGTGCCTTTCCGAAGGGCGCCCTTATAGCGAGGCGGCTCGGCTGGTGATGATGAAGCGATCTCCTGCACCGCCTGAGGAGAAGAAGGT
>CAZZMF010000346.1:0-1762 GCA_964655255.1 uncultured Sphingobacteriaceae bacterium | reverse complement strand
ATGAGAGCGTTAGGTATGCCTGAATGTGTGAGGGTGTCATAGGAGGGGACATCGCGAGGGGGTAGGAGAAAATCCCTCCATCGTCCGCCCACGGGATTCATGCAACAAAGCCTCTCGGCTCCATAAGAAGATATAGAAACTCCCTTTTGACATTTTCGCCTCCCCTTCAAAAATCAAAGGGAGACCCGTCTTAAGTCTAGCTCCTGGGATCTTTTTAAACTCACTGCTTGCAGCTTGTTTTTCGTCTTTTCCTTTCAGCAGACTATATACTTCGACGTAAGGCGTGTATATTCAACTCACCACTCGCGACGAATCCCTGCGATGAAGGTGGCTTTGCTCAGGCGCCCTTCCTCAATAGGCCAATACACATCAACACATAAGGGCAGTTTCATAATTTGGAAGGTGATGCCAGTGCCGAAGCTCATCAAGAAGGGGCTCTTGAGGGTCTGTACAGAGATGACGAGGGGAGGGCGAAATATGAACTCAGCGTCTATGGGGTTTTTCTGAGAGAAGGGATTGCCGGTAGTCCATGTCGTACCGATGTAGTATCCGATATGCCAGTCAAAGTTATAGATAGGGCGGGTGGGGAGATAAGCCTCGCGCCGCCATGCAAGTAGAGGCAATCGCGCTACGACCGAGCCCAGAAGGAGGTTCCGTCCGCGCCGTGCCTGATACGGAAAGCCCGGTAAGGCAACATACTCTATCAGAGAATAGCCCCCAGGACTTAGGAGGAGAGGCACCTGTGCCCGATTTTGGAAGTCATAGTTGATCCACTCGGGGATGCCACCCAATAGAAAGTAGCGCCCGTTGGGTCCTCCGCTGGCGGCGGTGCCCCGAATCTGTAATACTATCCTGTCCAAAAGCGGCTGGAAACGCTCCACCTGAGCGTGTGCCAGCGGATAAACCCAGCGCCCTTGTCCGCGGAAGGTTTCGGTTCGCAGAGCTATGCGCCAGCCCGACCACACAAAGCCTTCCCTGTCCGTCAGCCGCTCATACACCAGCGTACTACCGGCTCCATAAAGGCGCTCCCTCCCAGAGAGGTCCAGTTCGCCTATGCGTCCAATATGGTATCGGTCTGCAAAGAGCAATACGCCATATCCTCTGAGGGTGAGGTACGGAGCGACGGTGTATTCCACTCCTGCCCGTCCTCGCCATGTTGTGATGCGGAGGGTGTGATTGTAGCGGCGTGCAGGAAAATAGTGGCTTTGTTTGTACAGCTCTGCCAGAGGTCTCAGACGCGAGCGATGGTTGATGTAGCTGATTTGAAGCTCAGAACTGCGCAGGTCTATGTAGGGACGCCATAAAAAGCTCCATGCGTGCGCTCCCCGCCAATCCCGAGCACTGGCGTTGACCTCCCAGCCGAAACGCATGAGCGGATGTAAGACAGGCTGCAAACGAAATTCTGTCAACACCCAGTGATAGGGCACAGGACCCATCAGTCGAGCAGTAGGTAGGCTCTGGTGACGAGCAGCGACGGTATCCACGGGCGGCTTTGGTCGGGATTTCCGTCGGACGGGACGCGAGACCTCTTCATCAAAAAGATAAAACGGCTGACGCTGAGACCGGCTGGTATCGGGACGAACTGTATCTTTAGGCGTTTCTCCAGGCGAAAAGGCAGACATGCGATACGCCGCCATATAAGCGGCTTTCCGCTGCAAGCGAAACTGTATGACTTCTGCGGCTCGTACGGGGGGAAATACATTAGCTTCACGAGATAGCATAGAACGGTCGGCTTGAGCGAGTCGCAGCTTTCCCCCTCTGT
>CAZZMF010000345.1:0-1771 GCA_964655255.1 uncultured Sphingobacteriaceae bacterium | reverse complement strand
GGACATCGCAAGGGGGTAGGAAAAAATCCCTCCATCCTCCGCACACGGGATTTATACAACAAAGCCGGTCAAAGCCATCATAGAACTGCCGCGAGGGCTTTTTTCCCGGTCAAAAGCCGCCAGTGCGATGAGCATCATTCTCGGGCGAAAAAGTGAAGTTCCACCCGACTGGAAAGCTCTTCTGATTCAGTTGGTGCCGCAGGATATAAGCCTTCAAATGGATGTATTACGAACTGGATTAGCTGCCGCCTATGCCTAAGCGAAAATCATCCCCAGCCGTCGGACAATATTGGACGCCGCCGTTGATTGCGGACTTCATGCTGGAAATGGTGGGCTTTCAACCCCACTGGAAGGTCATAGACCCGGCTTGTGGGGAAGGCGTTTTTTTTTGAAGCTGCCCTGAGACGCGGGGATGTAAATGTCGTAGGCGTAGATATTGACTCCTCAGCTTTGGAACGCGCTCGCACGCTGCTGAGCGGCTATCCCGTCCAACCCCGACTCTACCATCAGGATGGGCTCCTGCCTATACAGGATGAAAATGCTTTCTGGCAAGGTGAGTACGATCTTGTGATTGGCAATCCGCCCTATGCCGCGGTGGGACACCGAGTGCGTGATCCAGAACTCCTCAAACGCTTCACCCTCAGCCAGGAGCCCATACCCGATACCCCTGATACCCTTTTTCCCGACCTACCCGCTTATCGCAAAAAGGACTCCGTGCCCATAGAAGTGCTCTTTTTTGAGCGCGCTTTCCAACTGGCAAAATGGGGAGGCAAAGTCGCTCTCATCCTACCGATAAGCCTGCTGGCTGGTAAAAAGTTTCGCTATGTGCGCTGCTGGATGGTAGAGAACTACTTTCCCATCTCTATCATAGAACTGCCAGAAGAGACCTTTCAAGCGGTGGGGACGCAGGCACGCACGGCGATTGTGTATGTTCATAAGCGTCCTCCCCTCATGCCGCGCGATGCTCTGATGGTATTGGTGGAAAAGATACAAGATAACCTATATGGAAGGTTAGCCGATTCTAAGGCTTTTTCGCTACTCGCTCGTGCTATACAGGACTTTGAAGCAGAACAGATGGACCTACTCCGAGAGCACGGACGACGAGTTTAGTACCGCAGCAGTAATCTCACTTTTACTTTCAGGACGGCATCGCTCCACTTCTATTTCTACTCATATCAAAGAGCCCTATTTGCTTTTTTATTGTGCAGTTCCTTGCAAATGCAAAAAGTAAAATACTGGTAGAGCACAGACTACATGGGATGTGGCGCCCTTACACCCGAAAATGAAAGCCTATATGCACCGCATAACGGTGGTTGGTGATTCGGCACCTGCTTCATTCCGCGATAAGGGCTATTTTCGCCCTGTGGAAGCTTTGCGTATTCTACATACGGCCGACTGGCATTTAGGGAAGCAGGTGTGGGGCATATCCCTCTTGCGTGAGCAAGAAGCCCTTTTGGAGCAGATCGTGCAGCAAGCCGACGAAAATGATGTCCATGTGGTAGTCGTGGCGGGGGATGTTTTTGATTCGCCGATGCCGTCATTTGAAGCAGAGCAGCTCTTTGCCAAAGCCCTTCTCAAGCTTTCCTCAGGGGGCAGGCGCCCCGTTCTCGTCATTTCCGGTAATCACGATTCTGCCCGAGGCTTGGAAACCTTCCAAAACTGGGGCATTCCCTTAGGTATCTTGCTGCTCGGACTGGTGCCCAACTCCCTTCCCAATACTCTCGGAGACTGTAAGCTCACTTACTACGGCGACGGACTGATAGAACTGCAC
>CAZZMF010000344.1:0-1774 GCA_964655255.1 uncultured Sphingobacteriaceae bacterium | reverse complement strand
CCGCTGGATTGAGCCCAAAACGGTTATACATGTACTGGGTAAACTGCGGATCTTGCTGCGCCCAAATAGCCCCAGCCAGAGTTGTAAGGAGTAGCCAACGAAGCTGCACGACGCAAATATATGGACTTTCGTTCATAGGCAAGTCTCCATAGGCTACTCCGAAGAAAGGGTACTTTTGCGGGAGGATTGAGAGCGCAGATATTCCGTGAGAAGCCCTAAAAGCGACCCCACCCCCTCCCGCGGAGCATAATCAGTGACGCGAAACCCTTCACTCTCGGCAATACGGCGCGTATCTGCTCCAAAGGTGAGAATGTCAGTGGAGTCCTGCTTATATGAAGGATAGAGCTTTTTCCATGCCAATACGCTGGTCACGGAAGGAAAAGCTATGACCGAGAAACGCTTCCTTCGCAAGGGCTCTGGCAAAGGCACATATTGCACATTATACACCCGAATAGTAGCCACGGTAAGGTTATGGCGTGCGGCATCCTCAAAAAACTGCAACGGCGCTACCCCACCCCCCACATATAAATACTTGTGTTGAGAATGCTTGCGCATGTACGGGATAAGATCACTCAGTGTCTGCGCTTGTGCATAAGTGCGCCGCCGCATAGCGCCAGGAATGTATTGAAAAAGATGCTGTGCAATCGCATCACCTACACACAAAAACCTACTGTCCGCAGGAATATCCAATCGCATCTCCTGCATCAAACGAAAAAAGTGATCTATGGCTTGCTTGCCCGCAAAGATATACGCATTATAATCCAGCGGACTCGTACCCTGCTCTCTAAACTCAGCTAATGAAAGACCCTGAATCTCTACAATATTAGCGAAATAAAGCTCCACCTTCCAAGTGCGCGCCAAACCATAGTAAGGCGAGTCGGCAGGCGGCGGCGGAAGGAGAATAAGTACATTACGAACTCGCTTCATGTACTTAGGAAAAGGATACTGATAAATGCTTCTGCACTGCAAAGGTAGGCAAGTCTTGGAAAATACAGAACAAAGCGCAGTACCCGGATACCCCACGCCCCCACCAGTCCAAGCCAGACATACTTAGGAGCTAAAAGCCCCAGTATTAGAATGCCCGCCATAAGAGGTAACCAACTCTGCCATGCCCACTGTCCTATACGCAGAGTGTATTCCAGCAAAAGACTCTCCAGCAACAAAAAAGCCCAGAAAGCCACCAGCACAGGCACACTAAGGCATAAGACAGAGGTTGCAAATAGCCAGAGCAGTACCAGACTGTGCTCAATCAATCCAACACTGCTCGGTGCATACACTCCCAACCAAAGTACGCTGCGCAGTTCGGGCAAGAGCAAACAAAATACCGCCAAAGCCACCCACATCAGTACGAAAGCCGCCTTGAAAAACACACTTCTTAAAAATGGGGACACCCGCTGCGCTGTCCAAGGGGACAAAACATCCGCTATGAAAGACAATCCATGATGCTGCTTTTGAAGCACAGACAGTATCCGAGCTGGCGGTATTAGAGGATAGCCTATGCATTTGCCTTGGGTAAGAAGAAGGGGCTCTGCGGACAAACTTTGGCTTATGGGGACAGATAGCATCGGTGCATCACAACTGACCACCGAGTCAGGATAAATCGCACGCTGCCATGCCTGCGTGTCTGCTCGGGCAAGGAGGTATATCCCCCCCAATATCCCCCCATTATGCCCGATCAAATGAAGCCTTGACCTGCCCTTACCTACGAGGGGCACCCAAATCACCGTCGTATCGCCCCGCCAAAGCAGTTTTTTGTCCTGATACACCGTTATCT
>CAZZMF010000343.1:0-1775 GCA_964655255.1 uncultured Sphingobacteriaceae bacterium | reverse complement strand
ATTCTCATTTCGGCGAAACCACACCTTAGACCAGTGTATCGGGCGAAAGCTCCCTGAGAACCTTTCCAGCCATTCTGCGGAGAAGGTGTAGGAAAAAACACCTTCGGTAATGTATCCGCAGCGCAGATTGACTTTGAAGGTTTTGACGAGCTGGCGTCCCTGATAGAGCTTGAGCGCATAATGATAATCGCAGTAGTCTTCGTAGAAGGTTTGTCCTTGCCAGAGGGTCTGCATTTCTTGGAGGACGGCTTTGTCTTGGATGATGAAAGCCGAGAAGCGCTGCTGGAGGGGATGCGGGGCATAGTTGGGGAGGCTGACGCCGATAAGGCTCCATTCCCCTTGCGAGAAATCTATACCGCCCAGCAGGGCATACAGCAAAACTATTATGCTTGGCATACGCTAAAAAACTCGTCCCAGAAGGTACGGCTCTGAGGAGCGGTCTCTGCGGCGGTGCCCACCACGATGAAAGTGGCGCCTGCGGAAAAGAGGGGTAGGGCTTCTTCTGGACGACGAATGCCTCCGCCGACGAGGATGGGGTGCGGTACCACGGCGCGCACCGCGGCTACGATGTCGGTTGAAATCGGCGCAGAAGCGCCGCTCCCCGCATCTATGTAGGTCAGTTTCTGTCCGAGGTAGTACCCTGCCAGGGCGGTAGCTTGTACCAGCTCGGGCTTATCGGCAGGGATAGGAAGCGTCTGAGAGATATAATGCACCGTTCGTACCGCATCACCTACCAGAATGTAGGTAGTGGGTATAACTTCGCCGCCCCAGCGGTATAGAAATGGCGCTGCTTCTACATGGGCGCCGATGAGATAGTGGGGATTGCGCCCACTGGCTAAAAAAAGCAAGAGTACAGCGTCCACTGCAGAGGTGAGTTGATACAGGCTGCCGGGGAAAAGCACCAACGGCAGGGATGAGAGGCGGCGCGCTTCTATGCACCATTCATGGAGGCTGGATTGGGAGAGAAAACTTCCCCCCACTAATGCCCATCGGCCACCTGCCGCTTGATAGGCGTCTGCTGCCCGCTGATAACGCTCCAAAGGCAGCTTATCTGGGTCTATGAGCCAGAGCGGCTGGGGCAGAGCTTTTCTCCATGCATCCAGTATCCTCATAAGAAGGGTATCCATTTGCGCAGCCATCGCCGAAAGACTTGCCATATAAAGCGCCCAATCAGCGGATATAGCGTGGAGAAAAAGTTCTGCGCAGGCGAGGGCTGTTGAGTTTTTTCAATAATGCGCATGCCAGATTGAGCGAGACGAAGCCTATATGCGGCATCTTTGGGAAAAAGCATACTATTGAGCCACATGCGCCCCAGCACAAGCAGCATGACTAAAAGTCCTATCCAGATGCTGGCGCCTACGAGGAAGCCCTGTCCCCAAGCTGAGTTCCCAGCTGCCCAGGCGATAGCAGCCGCCGTGAGGAGGAGTAGCGCTATGCCCCCCGCCAGTAGGATAACCACGACTCGCAATAGGCGCACTGTCCATCGGCTCAAGGCAAGCTCTATACGCGCTTCCAGAGCGATGCCCCATAAGCGCAGGTACCTAAGCCACAGCGGCTGCATCACCGCAAGCTATGGGTAGGTTCCAGTCCCACTCTAATCGGCATTATCGTAGAGATGGGGATTATTTCGGCGGATAATCCCCTGCCTATCGTCGTTGAGCGGCTCTATGCGCGCTGTGGAGAGCGGTGGCGGGGGCGTGATGCCCGCACGATACAAAACTGATTCTGTGCGAGCACGGGTAAGCGCTTGGGCATCCTGTTCTACTTGACGAATC
>CAZZMF010000342.1:0-1783 GCA_964655255.1 uncultured Sphingobacteriaceae bacterium | reverse complement strand
TCCACGCACTCAGATATTGCATACCCACAGCCCATAGAGCGCAAAAAGAAAAGCAAACGCAGCGTTTTGCTATGAATCTTCCTCTCCTCCAAATACCCGACGGAATGCATTTACATACAAAGGTGCATTAGCCTTTACGGAATATCTCTCCACAACCGTTTGCCTGGCTTCTTTACCAAGCCGCTCGCGAGCCTCGTGGTCTTCTATGAGGAAGGAGATTTTTTCTATCCATTCTCTCTCGGTGCGTGCGTAAAGCCCATTGATCCCATCGCGTACAACTTCACAGTTCATTCCCACTGGCGAAACAATAGGAGGGATCTGGAGAGCCATATATTGAAGCGCTTTGAGGGCGCACTTACCACGGCTCCAGTCGGTATCTGGCAGAGGCATGAGTCCAATATCTATTTCTTGCAGGTCTTGTATCTCTGTCTCAGGTCGCCAGGGTAAAACTTCAGCAGGAAACGGCGGACGATAACTCGGCGCTCCGATTATCCTGAAACGGACCTTATCGCCGAGCTTCTCGTGTAGCTTCTGCAGAGCGGACTCTATCGTACGAAGGTGTGCCAAGGTGGTGAAACTACCACTCCAACCCACTACTACATAGGGGCGTTTTGGGCGCTTCACCGGTTGATAACGATCCGTGTCTATCGTCGTAGGAATAATCTGAACCTCAGCGGCATATTGTCTTGCGTAGGCTGCAAGAAACTCGTTGCAAACCGTCGCAAGGTTTACCTTGCGCAAAAGGCTGGCTGTTTTTCTTTGACTTTTCAGCCATGCAAAAGACCGATTTTGCTCAGATACATCCGCCAGCCATATTGCATCGTCAAAGTCCATTATCACAGGGACCCCACGCATCCAGAGATGTTCTATGAAAGGAGCGCCCAAAAGGGTAGCCTCCCGGTAAAGGTAAATGCCTCTATAAGACCTCCGGAAAAGTGCCCGTAATGCACTCCGTCCCAGAGACCGTACAAATAGCCAGCCCCTTCGCCATATGGACTTATCCTCACTCAAAAACTCACTGTATTCTCTGCTGGAAAAAAAGCTTATCCACTCCACAGTAAAACCCTCTTTTTCCAGAAGCGGCAAATACTGCTCTATGCGAAACCGAAGCCCCGGAACCCTGTCCGGAGGATATACCGTAAGTAGGGCTATGGGAGGGGTCACTCTTCTAACCAGACAGAAGGAAGCCGTTCGTAGATTTCTATATTTTGAAAAGCTGGTGTTTTTCTTGCGCCTACCTTTTTGACCCACTGAGCCATTCGTTCCAGTCCCACCTCCAAAGGCGTAAGACTTTCAGGCGTTATACCGAATATCTTGTATGCTTTACTGTGGTCAGCGTATGCATGCATGACTTCATTTCGGGGTGGAAGATAGCGAATAGGTTGCCTTAGCCCCATCACTCTCATCACTGCTTCGGCAAGTTCATTGATGGTGTAGGGCGTGTCCCCTCCGATATTGAAGACCTGATTGTAAGCTTCCGGGATATGTACGCTTTTAGCGATGTATGGGGCTACATCAGCGATATAAGTAAAAGCCCGTGTCTGAGTGCCATCGCCAAACACAGTGAGGGGCTTACCAGAAAGCAACTGATTCATGAAGATTCCAATCACATTTCGGTATCTGTCTCCGATATTCTGGCGCTCTCCATACACGTTATGCGGACGAAAAATAATGTATGGCAGCCCAAAAAGTTCATGAGCTGCTTTGAGGTCCAGTTCCACGGCATACTTGGCGATGCCGTAGGGGTCTTCAGGCTGGGGAACAAGGTCTTCATGCATAGGAA
>CAZZMF010000341.1:0-1785 GCA_964655255.1 uncultured Sphingobacteriaceae bacterium | reverse complement strand
AACTTCTGTAGGTCTGTCCTTTTTAGGGGCATGCGCAAACCATACAAACCCATCTCTGTATGCTAAGCCAAAGGGGCGCCAAGGCTGCATCCCCGGCGTCACTTCCCGCAAAAATGGAATGCTATCTGCCCCCGGCAACCTAAATAAGTGCCCTTGAACAGTGGTATCTTCTATCGCCGCACGCCGGTCAAATGAGAAAACCCAAATATAATCTCCCTCCCGCGCCAAAGCTTCACAGCCCGGTAGCGCAAGGCTGGTATCCCACCTTTGAGCCTTTAGGGATAATAAGCCTTGGAGGCTTGCCAATACGACTCTAACTCCTCGGGCGAACATGTGCGGATATCTTTCTGCTCGGCTTGCGCTTGACGCTCCATCCATGCAAAGCGATTTCGAAACTTGGCGTTAGTCATTGCTAAGGCTCTTTCGGGGTCTATGCGTAAATGCCGGGCAAGATTGACAAGGATAAATAGGACATCGCCCAGTTCTCTGGCGGCTTCGTCGTACTGCTCTCTTTCCAAAGCGCTACGGAGTTCGCTTAGCTCTTCCTCCAGCTTAGGATAGATAGAGCGCGGATGCGCCCAGTCAAATCCCAGAGCTGCGGCTTTCTCTTGGAGGCGATAGGCTTGTATAAGAGGCGGGAGGCGTTCGGGAATACCAGCAAGCGGTGAGGCCCCTTTTTCAGCTTGTTTGATGGCTTCCCACTGCGCAATCACCGCTCGGGCATCCTCAGCCTGAGCCTCCCCATACACGTGGGGATGACGAGCGATGAGCTTCTGAATGAGGCGATGAACGACGGTCTCTATGGTGGTCCAGCCTTTTTCCTCGGCAAGCTGGGCATAGAAAAATACATGTAGCAGCACATCGCCCAGTTCTTCAGTGATGGCATCGGGCGACTGTTCTTCTATGGCAGTCAAAAGCTCGCTCACCTCTTCCCATGTAAGGGGCCTTAGACTCTCAAAAGTCTGTGCCCTATCCCATGGACACTTCTCGCGTAGCTCTGCCACGATCGCCCGCAGACGCTCAAAGTCCGCCACTATGCAAATGTACAAGTCCATTCATAAAAGCTCCTCCCTGAGCCAAACTGCCAATAGCTCCCACTTTCTTTTGAATACTGGTGGAGAGCGGGCTACATAGGGTGGCGGCGGCGCCGAAGGCGCCGCCGCCACCCCCTCAAAAAGCAAAACTTTGGTAGAACTGCCCAGCTTAGCTCATGCGAACCTGTAAGGTAAGCTTTACTTTTGCGCTTGCGTGTGGCGGATAGGATGGTTGTACCATGGAGCGCTACTGGGAGCCTTTTTCATCACTCGCACGGTATTCCTTTGGTGGAATAGCGACTTCTTGAAAGCCTATCCGTTGCTTGCCCTCTACGGTAAGGGCTTACTTTTTGACTTCACTGCGAGCAGTTGGGTGCTTTTGCCTATGTGGCTACTGCTACTGGTGGGATGGCGCAAAAGCGCACATGGGCTGTGGTTAGCTTTGGGAAGCCTCGCCTTAGCTCTGGAAGTGATTGATATAGGCTACTTTCCCTATACCTATCGCCGCTCAGGCATAGAACTCCTCCGCATCTTAGCTTTTTGGCAAGATAGTCTCCCCGCTCTCTCTAAGTACGTGCGCGACTTTTTTGCGGGATTTGCCTTTTGGGGAGTACTGGTCTGGGGGCTTATCAAGGTAGGAAGCTGGATCCAAAGCCAGCCCACCCCTTCTGACACTCAAAAGAACTACCTGGGATGGGTATTGAGCCTCGTCGGTGTAAGCCTGGGCTTACGAGGCGGCGTAGGATATAAG
>CAZZMF010000340.1:0-1805 GCA_964655255.1 uncultured Sphingobacteriaceae bacterium | reverse complement strand
CTATACAGCCTTCCCTATAAACTGCTTGCGCTCGTAGAGAAGGCGATCCATCGTATAACGGCTGATGATATAGACGAAATACGGCGAGTGCCAAAGCCGCAGATAATAATGCAAGGGGCTGCTGGAATGCGGATACACGGTCCAGTGGTATTTTTTGCCATTCCAGAGGAAAAGCTGGGCTTCTGCTATTGGGGAAAGCCCCACAAGGGAATCTGCCCGTCCGAGTTCGTCAGCATAAAAGGGTCCCGTAAATGCACTGAGATATTCTGCGACGGCAAAAGAGTCTATGGGTTCTCCGGTAGCGAGCCGCCAAGGCGCACCCGCCTGCGAACGCTCTAAGCGCCAGCTTTTTTCTGGTTCGCCGTGGTAATCTATCTGGATCGCCCGCAGATCCGCTGTGCGGGCGGAGAAAACTTCATTTGGCTGCCAGACGCTCAGGTCAGGATAATACCGGGAGGTCACATAGCCTTCCAGCCCTGGCAGGAAGACCTCGTAAGGTTGGTCGCTCCCGACTCGCAGCATGTAGGTAGCCATTTGGTCTGGGGTGGGACCACCGACATAAAACTCTTCTTCTCTTCCGTCTTGGAAGCGCAATTTGACTTCTACGCGGTGCTCCCGAATAAACTTGAGAACGTTGCGTACGGCGGACTGGGCGACAGGCGCGCGAGGGGTCTGCCCAGCAAGCGTTTTGAGTAGGGTTTGGACAGGCTGGACAAAAGCTTCCAGGGTATCGCCGATAAGCCAGCCTCTTTTTGTCCGGCGCAAGTCTATGCGCCGATAGACAGTGTCGCCGTGCTTTTCTACAAGGTGAATCTCTACAATAGCCCCTGTGTCAGGGAAGCTGAATCGTTTTTCTGCTTCGGCGCGCTGCTGAGCGATCTGCCCGCCCCAGAGCACGACACCGATAGCCAGCAGCAGCACTAAGAGAAGCCCCACCGATGCCCAACTGACCTTCATACAAGAGGACGCTTATATCGTCGGCGCCGCCAAATGTACAATCCTACCCCAAAAGCTACCATTAGAAGGATAGGTAGCCCGAGATTGATGGCTTGAATAAGCAGGGAGTATTTACGCAGCAGATCAGGCGCCAGCCGTCTGAGTTGGACACTGCGGCTGCGCACCTGGGTAAGGGTAACTTCGCCTGTAAGGTAATCTATGCAGTTGAGGAGGAAGGTCAAGTTATCCAGCGGGGTATAATCAGCCGAACGCCCTTGGACTTCCGCTGGTAAAGCAAACTCTCCATCGGTGATCCAGAGCACCTTGCCGGGGAGTCCGGAGGCAGGGAGAAACTTGGCTGTGGGGGGCTTTGGCGCATGCTCATCCGTCGGCGGCTCCCGATCCTGAAAAACCGACTGAAAAGTCCCCTCTGAAAGTACCGCCATCGGACGAAAGCCCTTTCCCCGAAAAGCCTCCGGCGCAGGCGGGTGCTTGATGGTCAAATCTACATCTATGACCTGAGTACCCTTCACAGACCGGCTCATAGGAGAACTCAGCGCCAAAATCGTGTGCTTTATCCCCGGTCGAGCTATTGTATCCACACTCCCTGCATATCGGTACAGCACCGCATCCACAGTGCGCGTGATAGGGTGCGGCGGGAAGATATACACCAGCGGATAATAAATCCACCGCTCAGCACCCCAAATGGGACCGTTATAGTGACCTCGTATGACCTCTATATATCCACAGGATAAATCCTGCACAAGGTCATACGCCGGACGCCATCCCCAGCGGAAAAATAAATCGTCTATATTGAGTTCTCGCAGTTGAACGAGGGTGGAGTTTTCGGCGAGATTGATGCGGTGATG
>CAZZMF010000339.1:0-1810 GCA_964655255.1 uncultured Sphingobacteriaceae bacterium | reverse complement strand
GGGTCAGACAGCCCCCGCCCCCGATAATGCACATATACAGTCTCCTGCGCACTCATAGCCGAAGGCAAGGTGATCTGAAGCAGGCTGTCGTTGTAGGAGAAGGTAAGCAGCGTACCATTCCATGAGACGGAGTCCACGGTATAACCTTGAAGCGTTAGTTGAAGGAGGGTAGCACTCTGGGGTTGGATGACAACACCAGCTCGCCACCATGTCGTCTGCGCTGTGAAGCTCACAGAGTCCATCCACATATCATAGCCTGTCACTATCGGCGCCTGTGCCCATAGAAGTGAGCAAATCAGTAATCCGATATTGATACGCATCCCACAAATATAAAAAGCTCGGGGCAGATGGGAGTATGCTCCGTTCGTGAGGAAAGCTTTGCATTTTTTTTGGTCCGGAGTGCCCTATCAAAGAGGGGCGTGGCTTTGTTTTTTCGCAGCATGGGTATTAGCCGTATCGGAAAAAAACTTCTTGTATTTTTGGGGCGTGGAGCGGGCGAAAGCAATACTCAAGCAGTATTGGGGCTATCCAGACTTTCGTCCAGCTCAGGGCGCGGTTGTAGAAGCGCTTCTTTCAGGGAGGGAAGTATTAGCGCTGCTGCCGACTGGCGGCGGTAAATCTATCTGCTATCAAGTACCCGGGCTGGCGCTGGGTGGGCTTACCTTAGTAATCTCGCCGCTCATAGCCCTTATGCGCGACCAAGTAGATGGGCTGATACGACGAGGAATCGCAGCAGCTGCCATAGATAGTACTCTCCCCACACCCATGCGAGAAAAGATTCTTGCTGAGGCGCGCGCAGGGCGGCTATACTTTTTATATGCTGCGCCTGAGCGGCTCACTTTGCCGTCTTTCATCCAGCAGCTCAAAGACCTGCATATTCGCTTGATCGCTGTGGATGAAGCCCACTGCGTGAGTCAGTGGGGACATGATTTTCGCGCCTCCTACCTAAAGTTAGGAGACCTTCGCCAGCACCTACCCGAAGCCTTGTGGATCGCACTCACCGCCACAGCTACGCCACGGGTACGGCAGGATATTATCACTTACCTGCGCTTGCGCGACCCTGTTATTATCCAGCAGTCTTTTTATCGCAAAAACTTCTACTATGCTGTGGTCCATGATGTAGATAAGGACAAGCGGCTTATCCAAAGCCTGCACAAACTACAAGGTTCTGGTATAGTCTATGCTGGCTCTCGTGGGGCGAGCCTCCAATGCGCTGAAAAGCTCAAACAGCATGGTTTCTCTGCCGCTGCCTATCATGCAGGCATGTCAGGACCCCTACGGGCAGAGATTCAGCAGGCCTGGATCCGGGAGAAAGTGCGCATTATCGTAGCGACGACGGCTTTTGGCATGGGCATAGATAAGCCCAATACGCGGTTTGTGATACACTATGACCTTGCCGCTGAACCAGAGGCTTACTTTCAAGAAGTTGGACGTGCTGGTCGGGATGGGGAGTTAGCGTATGCGATTACACTTTTTGCGCCGAGAGATGCGGAGGACCTTTGGCGCCGTCTACAAGAGAAGTATCCCGCCTATGAGACTCTTTTGCGCTTGTATGAAGTCCTGCGCCAGATGGGCACGCCTCTGCGCCTGCCTTTATCAGAGCTTGCCAAACGGGTAGGACTCAGTGCCTATGCCCTGCGTAGAGCCCTTCACCTACTCAGTCAAGAGGAGTTTCTCGCTTGGCGGGAAGGAGGCAGTACGCGCAGTTATCTGCGGAGCTTGGTACCCCCAGAGCGGTGGCAAGAGACGCCCGCCGACATAGAACGGTGGATAGCCCGACTCGGAGGCGCCGCACTTTTCAGCGAGGGCG
>CAZZMF010000338.1:0-1822 GCA_964655255.1 uncultured Sphingobacteriaceae bacterium | reverse complement strand
GTGATTTATGTGGGAAAAGCCCGGAATTTGCGCCGGCGGGTCTTGAGTTATTTCAGTCGGGCGGAAGACCCCACTTGCGATTACAAGACGCGCACCTTAGTGCGCCATATCGCAGGCATAGAATGGATCATTACGGATACCGAATGGGACGCCCTGCTTCTGGAAAATAACCTTATCAAACATTACAGCCCCCGCTATAATGTCCTCCTCAAAGACGGCAAGACTTACCCTTATCTATGCATCACGGATGAGCCCTATCCGCGGCTACTTTTTGTCAGGCAGAAGGTTTATCCCGGGGCAAAGTACTACGGACCTTTCCCCGGGGGCGGTATGCTGCGAGCACTGATGGAGATTCTCCAAGGGCTATATAAGCTGAGGGATTGTGATTTAGCGCTTACGCCTGCACGAGTGGCGGAGGGGCGCTTCCGGGCTTGTGTGAAGTACTATATCGGGCGCTGCTCTGCTCCCTGTATAGGCAAGCAATCCCATGCTGAGTATGTCGCAGCGGTGTCAGAGATACAGCGCCTTTTAGAGGGCGAGTGGGAAGCGGTTTTAGCTGAGATAGACCGACAGCGTCAAATCGCTGTGGCTGAGCTGGAGTTTGAACGGGCGCACGAACTCAAAAAGCGCTTGGAACAGCTTCGCGCTTATCAGCAGCGCAGCCTGGTCGCGGATGCGGCTTTGGGGGACGTGGAAGTGTTGAGTTTCGTCTCTGGGGCAAAAACCGCTGTCGCCCATCACCTCTCCGTGCAAAAAGGACGCATCGTGGCAAGCCATACGTGGCAGTTTCCCGCCAAAGTCTGGGCAGATCACCCAACTGAAATCCTCGGGCGCATCGTCGGGGAAATCGCCAATGAACACGGACGCATAGCGGAAAAGATATTGATAGACGGGTGGCCCCCCAATGCGCCCTTTCCTGAGGAAAGCGAAATAACCTTTTTTGAGCCAGATACGCCTGAATGGCAAGCTTTGGCGCTCCTATGCAGAAAAACCGCCCAATCCCTTGCCGACCAGAAAAACGCCTTCCTCACCGAAAAGCTCTCCAAGCACCAAGCCACTTTACAAGCCCTGGCTGAAGTGCTCAAGCTGCCTAAGCCTCCTTATCGGATTGAGTGTATAGACAACTCGCACATTCAGGGGGCGCACTTAGTGTCGGGCGTGGTGGTGTTTATAGAAGGGGAGCCGCGCCGCAGTGAATATCGCCGTTATGTACATGAGGACATCCCGGTGGGAGATGACTTTGCGGCGATGCGAGCAGTGATTCGTCGCCGCTACGAAAAGCGCCTCAGGGACGGGATGCCCCTCCCCGACCTCCTCCTCATAGACGGCGGCAAAGGACAACTCTCCGCTGCCGTAGAAGCTATGCAGGCTATAGGGATGAATGTCCCCGTTTTTGCGCTGGCAAAAAAGCGCGAGGAAGTTTTCGCCCCAGACCGAGCTGAACCTATCTACATAGACAAAAAAAGCCCGGTTCTGCGGCTGCTGCAGCGGATCCGGGATGAGACGCATGAGACAGCGGTGGGCTTTCACCGGCAGCGGCGAGATGCCGCTACCCTCCGAACGACCCTGCTCGGCATCCCCGGCATAGGGCAGAAGCTCGCCGAAAAGCTCCTCAATGCCTTTGGCTCCTTAGAACGGATGAAAGGCGCTTCCCTCTCCGATTTGGAAAAGGTCGTAGGCAAGCGCCGAGCCGAAAACCTCTATACTTTTCTCCAAAATGCCTGAGTCCATCGGCGAACTGATAGAACGATTTTTAGCGGGGCAGCTTGGGGATAAAGCCCCCACCGAAGCCCGCCTTTGGCAAGCATGGCAGCGCCTCATG
>CAZZMF010000337.1:0-1842 GCA_964655255.1 uncultured Sphingobacteriaceae bacterium | reverse complement strand
TACATCGGGTAATGCTTTCAACGCTTATGGGTACACGAATCTCTCTGATAGCTCGCTGAAAGTAGATGTTCATTCCCTGAGAGGCGCTTTGACAGTCGTGCAAAATATCCATCCTGTTCGGTATCGGTGGCGGGGCGATAAGGAGGAATGCATCGGTTTCGTGGTTCAGGATGTAGAAAGAGCCTTTCCGGCACTTGTCAAGGAATCTGAGGGGATTCGGGGAGTAAGCTGGAGCGAACTTATAGCGACCCTCGCTCAAGCTTTGAAAGAGTTGGAGGAAAAAGTAGCCCTTTTGGAAGCGGAGGTGAGCCGATTAGAGTCCGAGAAAGAAGACAGTCTTAGGTCAAAATGATAAAGCGGTATGCGTATTCATAGAGTTCTCTGGCTTGCTTTCTCTGCCCTTTATGCTCAGGGGAATGTAGGCATCGGGACTGCGCTGCCGTCGTTCAATCTGGAAGTGCAGACTCCGTATCCCTCATCCCGCACGGTAACTGTAAGTTCTCACATGCTTGCGGATGGCATTTATGCCGATATTGGTTTTCATTTATGCAACCGAGATGAAGTCAACTTGACCGGGCCTTTTTCAAAGTGGTCTATGTGGATGGCCGATCCTGATGGCGGCTATGGAGTGCTATCAAATGGCTGGGAGATCTGGGAGTATCCCGGCATTTCGGGGGGGAGCTGCTGTCGTCCCCGGTTTCGGGTGCAGGCAGGCAGTACAGCTGGGCAGCCAGCTTACCTCAATACCAATCACGAGCTGTATGCTTATGGATTCTATACTTTTTCTGATGTGACCCATAAAACTGACGTATCTCCACTACTAAGGGGGCTCGCTATCCTCCGGAACCTGCATCCAGTAACCTTCCGCTGGAAAGATACGGGACTGATGCAGATAGGATTTATCGCGCAGGAAGTGAGGAAAGCCTGCCCCGAAGCAGTGGTCCAGACCCACGATAACAAAGAGGGAGTGGATTATATGGCACTCACAGCGGTTTTAGTGAGAGCCATTCAGGAGCTTTCGGCGAGGATAGAAGTGCTTGAGCAGAGAAAGGCTTACCTTGAGCAAACATACGGTCGGTCTTTGGGGAAAGAGTGACTACGGGGCGCGCGTTCGGCTCTCTCTTCAAGCGCGAGTTTGGTCGGAACTTGTGGAGATAAAAGGGGCTGCTACCAAAGCGGTGCATATGCTTTCCTTTTTGCGCTTTACTGGTTGTAGGTATAAAGTTATCTGAGGGGTGCGGCGGCGCCGAAGGCGCCGCCGCACCCGAAAAATAAAGCACATACGCAGCGTTGGTATGAGATATACCGTAGATGCACATCTACTTTACCTTTGGGAAGGTAAGCTGCACCGCCTTGAAGTTGGTATCAACCTCGGTCTCTGCCGTAGCCGCTAAAACAGTGCCGGGAACCGCCCCGGATCGCTCTCGTGCATAAGTGCATATATCTCGTCTATAATCCTTTCCACACTTGGCTTAGAGAAAAAGTCTCCGTCACTTCCGTAGGCGGGGCGATGGTCCTTGCCGTGAATCGTGAGAGGGGGGGAGTCTAACCAGTAATAGCCGCCCTGTCTATCCAGCACGTGCCACATCATATAAGCCGTGGCGCCCCCCGATACATCCTCGTCAATAAAAGCGATGCGTCCGGTTTTCCTGAGCGATCGCCCTATCACGCCATGCAGGTCAAAAGGTATAAGCGTCTGCACATCTATTACCTCACAAGATACGCCGAGTTCGGCGAGGGCTTCGGCGGCTTCTAAAGTGAGTCGCAAAGTCGCCCCGTAGCTCACGACAGTAATATCTGTGCCTTCCCGCAGTATTTCTGGCACGCCCAGCGGCATTGTGA
>CAZZMF010000336.1:0-1843 GCA_964655255.1 uncultured Sphingobacteriaceae bacterium | reverse complement strand
CTATTTGCCCAAGTAATGAAGGAATCCAATAACCGATGCATCTCCAAAGCCTTACCCTCTCCTCGCCCTCCATTCGCAGCGTCATTAGAACCCATCCAAAAGCGATAGTTGTTCTCCCGCTCATCAGGCCGTTTCAAACGCCCAGTCTCTGGGTCTCTCCCAGCTATCTTATCTTGATAGAGAGCCTCAATATATGTCCGAAGGACGCCCGTTACACTATCCGCCTTCGCGCGAACCTTATCAACTTCGGCAAGAAGGGGCTCATTTTTTCGGCTACCTTGCTCTATCTCTTTTTTGACGGCAGCCTTTATAGCCTCAGCAAGGTCCTGATTATTCCGCTGAAACTGCTCGGCGGTATTCTGGAGGGAGTCTGCCAGATTCTGAAAAGCCTCCAGCACCTCAGCACTCACGTTGAGCGCAAGGAGCGCCGTGAGCACGAGGTACATCAGATTGATCATCTTCTGACGAGGCGTCAGCTTAGCCGAAGCCATAGGACATTATCTTTGGAAAGCTGCAGAGATACCCGAGACCATACCACCGTAGATGGCGTTGAGGGAGCGGAGATTATTATTGAGTCCCACGAGCTCTTGTCGGAGTTGCTCCACATCTGTAGCAGTCGCCTCCATACTGGACAAGACCCGCCCAAGCCCGCCATAGAAGCGGCTTATAGCTGCAATATGTTTTTGCATCTCTTGAAGTTCATTCTCATATACAGTATTCAACTGAGCAATCGTGTGAGACAAGCTCTTTATTTGCGCCTGATAGCTCTGGATATCTCCAAAAGACGCCGCTATCTTAGACATAGCATCTGCCGTGACTGCATAGCTTTGAGAAAGCTGCTCAACGCGAACGGAAGCCTCACGAACTTTTTCCGCAAACTCATTCGTAGCTAAGGCTGCATCCGTTATGTCAGTAAGGCCTGTGACACTGACCCTCAAGCCTTCAATAGAAGAAGCTAACTGCTCAAGAAGGTCTGGGGTGAGGCTACTTTCTTGAAGCGACTTAGGCGAAATCCCAGGGATTAGCGGCCCCCCCCCTCCTAATCCAAGCGGTATTTCTGACGCCTCCGCTTCCCCTTCTTCCTCTTTTAGCTGGGGAAACACGCGAGACCAATCCCAGTGACGCTCCTCTTCTGGCAGAGGCTCTAACCCCGAGACGAAAAATACCGCAGCTTCCGTACCCAGACCAACGATAAGCATTTCGTTAGCCCCTGGCCAGTGGAGAATCTTAAACAGCGCTCCGATGATAACCACAGAAGCGCCCCATGCATACAAGTACTTCATCGCAACCCTGTAACCCCTGGACCTTAGCAGGGCATCGAATACACTCTGTTTTTTTGCCGCCATATACTAAAATGTTTGAAGTTCCAGTTAGCGCATTGCTCCTGAACGACCGATGACAGACAAAGCACACCGAAAGCCGATATGCGACTTGGTAGAGTCTGCATAGTCGTAATCGCGCGTGCCGACAGAGAGGAAGTAAGCAATATCATTCCATCCCCCTCCCCGTACGACCCGGCGACGATTACGCCTGAGCGGATCACGATAGACAGGATTTATGTCATGGGTATATGCAATCGGACCTGTCTCTTCAAAGTCATCCTCACACCACTCAGCCACATTACCCACGGTATGATATAGACCATAATCGTTTGGGAAGTAAGACTTCACAGGAGCGGTGTACTCAAAGCCATCCGCAATATAATCGCCACGCCCTGGCTTGAAGTTTGCGAGAGGGCAGCCTTTGGAGTTGCGCGTATAAGGACCGAGCCATGGATAAATCTTGTGCTCATACCCCCCGCGCGCAGCATATTCCCATTCAGCTTCGGTTGGGAGACGTATAC
>CAZZMF010000335.1:0-1846 GCA_964655255.1 uncultured Sphingobacteriaceae bacterium | reverse complement strand
TGCCATTCAAATCACACTCATGCTGAATATACCACCACTGAAGCTGGCGGAGATCCTTTATCTCTGATGGAACGGAAGCAGGCTTATCTAAGTTCTCCCGCACGATGCGATAAAGGCGAAAGCCATTCAGACTGCCATCCCGCTCCAGTAGGCTATCCAGAGAAATTTTTCCCTGACGCTCCAGCACATCCAGCAGTCCCAGGATACCTGCATTCAAGAGCCAGTGCGTGGGGAGGAGCTTCCAGTGGGAAAGGTTCATAACTCTCTGACGATTTCCAGCATGCCGAAGCCCTGGCTGCGGCGCACGCCGAGCCCGGCTTGATAAATCAGTTGAAGGAGTTCGGGCGCGCCGGAGAGAATGAAAGTCCCCTTGTTAGCGCTCATGTACTGCCCATAATGCCAGACAGGCAGGCGTTTCAGATGCCCGAACTCACAGCGCGCCAGATCCAACTCCATCGGGCGCCCCAACCACCTTTGACTGAGTTCTCGCACTTGAAACTGCAGCGCATCCAAAAAATCCTCCTCTGCTGGGGTAAGGTATTGATGAGACGCCCCGTGACGATTGACGAGGAAAGGGGACAGCGTCCGAAAGACCACCCGAGAGCTTCGGATAGGGCGCCGCGGCGGCGGCAAAAGTATCCGATCCACCACAAACTCCCACTGCTTCCGCCAGGCGTAGCCAAAGCGGCGTGGTCCCGCAGACGATCGGGCTTTCATGCGCTTGCTTAGCCGACCCAGCGCGTTGAGCGTGCGAACCCCCGCCTCTATGTCCGCAAAGGAGAAGTTCCAGAGCGCTTGCTCCCCTACTTTGAGATACTTATCGCCCGCCAGGCTACTCTGAAGCTGCGGGAAATACACCGCAAAAGTAAAAGGCTTCTCTTCCTTCCGCTGATACCACAGCGTGTAGAGGAGCGGTTCAGACCGCTTGAGCGCAGCTTTCAGCAGCGAAGCAAACCCCTGCCGATAATCCAGCGGCAGTTCGCCCCTCTCAGACCGAATACAAACCCGAATAGAAAAACGCATCCTTACAAACATACAGACTTTTCCCTATTGTACCCTCCCTGCCCCTTATGTCGTATCTTTGAAGCTATTGCCCTACCTATCTGGTATGCGAAGGCTTCCGGAGGCGCTTGAACGGGTGCTTAGAGATTTCTGTGAGCGGTGGGGGTGCGAAGTGCTGGTATTTGGCTCCTGGGCACGCGGAGAAGCCGACCCCACGGATATAGACCTTATGCTGCGCGCTACAAGGGAAATCCCCGACCATGCCCTGGCAGAACTGCGCTGGGCTCTGGAGGAGGCGCCCTTGATCTACCGGGTAGACATCGTGCGGTATGAGACGGCGCCCACCGCTTTACGCGCCGCCGCAGAAAAAGAGGGTTTTCTATGGACGCCAGACAACGACTCCACATAGCAGAAAAAGCCCTCCAATCCTTAGAAGCGATTCCCCTGCCGCCCCGCAGCGAGATTGAACGGGATGCAGCCATCCAGCGGTTTGAATACACCTTTGAAGCTTTGTGGAAAGCGGCTGCTGCCGTCCTCCTCCAAGGCTATGGCGTCAAGCTGGCTTCCCCTAAGCCTGTCATTCGCGCTTGTCGGGAGAATCACCTGCTCTCCGATGAAGAAGCAGCGCTCGCCTTAGCCATGGCAGATGCCCGTAACCTCACCAGCCACACCTACCATCCCGCTATCGCCGAGGCTATCGCCGAAAAAATACCCCTTTATCGTCTCCTCATGCGACGATGGCTCGAGCAGCTCAGGCAGACCTTAGAGCTATCCTGAGAGGGGCAGCTTCCTGCCCAAACTTTATCTTTTATACGGACAGGTGCAACTGCGGCAAGCCCAGCAC
>CAZZMF010000334.1:0-1851 GCA_964655255.1 uncultured Sphingobacteriaceae bacterium | reverse complement strand
GGTGTGGGTCGCTGATAGTGCGGGTTATCTCGTGGGGCGAAGCCTTGGGCGTACAGCGATCCTACCCCATATTACGCCCCAAAAAACCGTAGAGGGCTTGATTGGTTCTATTGTGGCCACTGGTGCTTGGGGCTACTGGGCGGTGCCTTGGGTAGGGGGCTTTGACGGAGTGCCTTCGGTGTTGGTGGGTGCCAGCACTGCTGTCGTAGCATTTATTGGCGATGCGTCGCAGTCTCTGTGGAAACGCCAGCATGGACTCAAAGACTCTGGGCGCCTCTTGCCAGGGCATGGGGGCTTCTGGGATCGGGTAGATGCCCTCCTGTGGGTCGCACCCTTCTGGTACTTCATCGGCAGGGGATAGCGCCTATTCAGAGCCGAAGCTGATTTTGTTTTCCTTACATGCCTGTTTATACGGCAGAAGACCTCCGAAACGCCGACCGTGCATGGCGCATCAACTTCATCAACTGTCTAATCGGCGCCAAAAACCTCCATGTTCTCATTACCCGCAATCTGACAGGTACTTACAACGGCGCTATCTTCAACTCGGGCATTCATGTCGGGTCGTCGCCGCCGTATGTGGGCTTTCTCTTGCGCCCGACGACTGTGCCGCGGCACACCTACGAAAACCTTCGCCACTATCCCTATGCTACGATGAATGCTGTGGCGCACAGCTTCTATGAGAAAGCCCACGCTACTCATGCGAAGCTTCCGTATGGCGAAAGTGAGTTAGAGCACTTGGGGCTGCCGCTGCGGTGGGCAGAAGGAGAGGATGTGCCTTATCTGGCGGAGAGTCCGCTCACAGCGCGTCTGCGCTTGGCGGAGGAGCACCTTATCACTCTCAATCAAACGCGCTTTCTCATCTTTGCAGTGGAGACGGTATATATCGCTGTGGAGCCGCAATCGGATGGCTTTTTCCGTATCGACGAACTGGGACTGGTAGCCGGCTCGGGGTGTGATGCCTACTGGCAGCTCTCCTACCAAGGGCGTCAACCGCTGCAGCGCCGATGAAGGCGATTATTAGGCTGCTTTTTCCCTTCTATCGGCGGTATCTGGGGCTTTTTTTCCTTGGGGTAGGGGCGGTGGCTGCGGTGAATGCCTTAGCCCTCCTGCCTGGCTGGACAACGGGTAAAGTCATAGATATCCTCCTCCAAGCCCAAAGCGCCTCCTCCTTGGCTGCCGTTTTGCTGCCTGTGGGAGCGTACCTGGGGATATTGTGGGGGCTGTCCCTGACGCGCGCTTTTCTGATGGTGGCGATGCGTCTCACCTTGGTCGTCGTGAGCCGTCGCGTGGAAAGAGACCATAGACACCTCCTCGCTGAAAAGCTCCTCTCATGGGACCTCGCCACTCTACAGCGCTATCCAGTAGGGGAGCTTATGACCTACTTCACAGAAGACCTCAATCGCCTGCGCAACTTCACAGGACCTGTCATTTTGTACGGGCTTCAAGTGCTTTTTCTGACGGTCTTTACGGCGGGCTTTATGATAGCCACCCATCCCAAGCTCGCTCTTTTGAGTCTGGCGCCTCTTTTGCTCTTGGGACCTTTGAGCTATTCCCTGCGGCAGCAAGCTTTGCGTCGCGGGCATGCCCAGCAAGCAGCATTTGCACACCTGAGCGCTTTTTTACAGCAAGTCTATCCTTACCTGCGTCCGCTGCGCGCTATTGCGAGACCCCTTGCCCTCTCCGCTGAATGGGAACGCCGCATAGAACGCCACACCCGCAGTAGCCTTGCCGTCGCCAGCATAGAAGGGTATATTCAGCCTCTCACGACGCTTTTTGTAGGGTTGAGCTTGACGAGTGTGATCATTTACGGGGGACTGGCGGTAGTACGGGGGGAGATTACGCTGGGGACGG
>CAZZMF010000333.1:0-1855 GCA_964655255.1 uncultured Sphingobacteriaceae bacterium | reverse complement strand
TTTCTATCCCCTCCCATAACCACGGCACCCATCGCCAGATAGAGCGCTTATGCAAGGCGCGAAAAGCCTCCCGGCGAGCAATCGTATAAAGCCATGATAAAAACTGGGCTTCTCCTCGGAAAGTGTGGCATTTTTCCCATGCCCGTAAGAAAGTTTCTTGGGTCAAATCCTCAGTCAGAGCTTCATCATGCACCCAGCGCCGTATCCATCCTTTCACCTGAGTGTAATGTCGCTCTACCAGCACTTCAAAGGCACGCAGTCGCGTCTCCTCATTCCTCAAATGCTCCCAAAGGGCAGAATCGGTTTCCATGAAGAATGCTAACCGCCGTAAAGGTATGGCTTTTCTTTCGGTTTATAGTTTTCAGCTTACATTTGGGGGATGAGACTGCCTAATCTATGCTGTGCCAGCCTTTTTCTCTATGCCCTGTATGCTCAGGAAGAGAGAGAACCGCTACGCGCGCCGCTACCTCCTCGTTCTACGGCGCCCCGTCCCACGAGCATAACTATTCAGGGCGAAGTCCGCTCAGAAAAAGGTGAAGCGCTCCCTGGGGCTTATGTACGGGTGGTCGGTACCGTCCAAGGCGCCGTAGCAGGAGGAGATGGCCGCTTCAAAGTTACTCTCCTCGCTCCCTCAGACCCTATACAACTGGAAGCGTCCTTTATCGGATATGACCCTACGACGTTGAGCATTCCGCTCTCCCAAGCAGATAAGAAAATCATCCTCACCCTCAAAGAAACCGGCGTACAGGTCCAAGAAGTAGTCATCTCCGCCAGCCGGGTAAGCGAAACTATTTTGGAGTCTCCTGTAACCGTGCTCAAGATGACCAGCCGGGATATTCAGGACTTACCGGGCATCAGCTTTTTTCAGAATATTCCCTTTCTCAAAGGCACCGAGATCGTCTCTTCCAGTCTGACTTTTCAGGTCATCAATACCCGCGGTTTCAACTCCACGACCAATACCCGCTTTGTACAGCGACTGGATGGGGTAGAAATGCAGGCTCCAGCTTTGAACTTTCCCATAGCGATGATCTCTAATACAGGCGATCTGGATGTAGAAAGCATAGAACTGCTGCCCGGTCCAGCTTCTGCTTTGTATGGTCCAAATGCCTTTAGTGGGATTTTGAATGTGTATAGCAAAGACCCTTTTCGTTTTCCAGGGTTATCTGCCACGGTGCGGCTCGGCGTCAATCACATAGATAGACGAGATACGACGCCCCAGCCTCTGTATGATGTGGCGATACGATATGCCCACACATGGAATAACCGCTTAGGTATCAAGATTTTCGCTAACTGGATGGAGGCTCATGATTGGATCGCGCAGGACGAGACGGACATGGGTTTCTATGCCGGAGCCCGAGGAAGGTATGCAATCCCCGGACCCCAGAACCCCGGATATGATGCAGTGAATCGCTATGGGGATGAGGCGCGTGTGGGACCCTCTACGGTGCGAGCTATTGCTATGACGCTTGGTCCAGCTCTGGGTGGGGGCTTGCCCGATGATACGACTGATCTGGATTTTTACCTTGCACGCACCGGCTATTGGGAAAAAGAAATCATCCGTTATAATGCCCGAGTCGCTAAAGCTTCAGCCAGTCTGTATTACCGGCTCACGGACCGCCTCCAGCTCAGCTATATGGGATATATTTCCACTGGGGCCACTGTCTATCAGACAGCTAACCGGTACAGCCTCCGCGACTTTCTCTTCGGAGTCAATAAAATAGAACTGAGCAGCCCAGACTTCAAGGTGTGGGCATATGTACTGTCAGAAAACTCAGGAAATAGCTTTGATAGCCGTTTCGCTGCGCTAAACTTACTCAACGCTACCAAGCCTCATACCAACTGGATGGTTCAGTAT
>CAZZMF010000332.1:0-1865 GCA_964655255.1 uncultured Sphingobacteriaceae bacterium | reverse complement strand
TATGTGATGAACTTCTTGTGCCCAAAGCAGAGGGATGAGGGCGAGATAAGCATGCTGTCGCATATTACAAAAATACGAGTTTTTAGAGTGCGTTTAGCCGATTGCTCTAATGCTAATAGGTTCTATTTGGTTTTCCGTCGCAGGGCATTTCAGAAGGATGAAGCATTATCGGTGGACAAGTTGGGTGTGAGGCGGCGGCGCCTTCGGCGCCGCCGCAACCCCTGTAGCCAGTATTTGATATGACATCGGTTCCAAAGCCCCCTCCTACTGGGCTGTGGATAGCCGATAAGCAGCGAATGCGAACTTTGCTTTATCATGGGTGACTTCGTCCACCTGCACGTCCATACCGAATATAGCCTACTGGACGGTGCCTCCCGGGTAAGCGACCTTATCCAACGAGCCAAAGCCCTTGGCATGCCAGCTATTGCCCTCTCTGACCATGGAAACCTCTTTGCTGTGCCGAAGTTTTACACTGAAGCCGAAAAAGTAGGCATCAAACCCATCATTGGCTGCGAGTTTTATATCATTGATGCAGACGCTTTCACCAAGGACAAAGCCTACTACCACCTTCTCCTCCTCGCCAAAGACGAGCGCGGCTGGCAGAATCTTCTGTATCTCTCCTCTGTCAGCTTTATTGAAGGCTTTTACTACAAGCCGCGCATTCATCGGGGGCTTTTGGCAGCTTATAAGGATGGACTCATAGCCACCACCGGCTGCCTCGCCAGCGAGATCAACCAAAAAATCCTCGCCGGTCAAATAGACGAAGCTGAAAAGCGCTTCCGATGGTATCTGGAGCTTTTTGGGGAGGACTTTTACATAGAGCTCCAAGACCACGGCTTACGAGAACAGCACCTTACTGCCAAGGTGCTTTTGGAGTGGGCGAAAAAGTACCGGGTAAAGATCCTCGGCACTAACGATGTGCATTACACATGTGAGGCGGATGCGGAGATTCATGATTTGCTTCTGGCTATTCAGACGGGCAGCGAAGTGGATGATCCGAAGCGCCTGCGTTTTACCGATGACGAGGGCAGGCTGAATAAGCACTTCTACCTCAAAGGGTACGAGGAGATGGTGGCGATGCCCCTTTTTCATGAGCATCCCGAAGCCCTCGCCACCACCATGGAAGTCGCCGAAAAGTGCCATCTAAAGCTTAGTTTCAAGCAATCGCTCATTTTGCCCCGATACCCTATCCCCCCTGAGTATGACAGCATGGAGAGTTATCTGCGGCACTTAGCGTATGAGGGCGCTAAGGCGCGATATGGAGATCCGCTGCCGCCGCATGTGGTGGAGCGTTTAGAGCATGAACTCAAAATCATCGCTCAAATGGGCTTTTCGGGATACTTTTTGATAGTACAGGACTTTGTGAAGGAAGCGCGACGGCGGGGCGTATGGGTAGGACCGGGGCGCGGTTCGGCGGCAGGTAGTCTCGTAGCGTATGTGCTGGGCATTACCAGCGTCGATCCGCTGGCGTATCAGCTTCTCTTTGAGCGCTTCCTCAATCCCGAGCGCGTCAGCCCGCCCGATATAGACATAGACTTTGACGATATTGGACGAGATGAGGTCATTCGGTATGTGCAGGAAAAGTACGGTCAGGAAAATGTCGCTCAGATCATCACCTACGGAACGATGGGTATCAAAACCGCTATCCGAGATGTAGGACGCGTCCTCAAAGTACCTCTCTCCGATGTCAATGCCCTTGCCAGTCTCATCCCTAACAAGCCCAATATCACTTGGGAGGATGCCTTAGATGAAAATGAAAACCCCAAGGCGTACGTGCTGCACGACATCCTAAGTCGGGAGGGCACCATTCAGAAGCGCTTACTGGAAACGGCAGCGAAACTGGAAGGCATGACACGGCATACAGG
>CAZZMF010000331.1:0-1879 GCA_964655255.1 uncultured Sphingobacteriaceae bacterium | reverse complement strand
CGAAGGGGTCGTTTCTGGATACTGAATACGGGCGTGGTGAATAGATAGCAGTTGTTCGTAGAAGACTTCTTCGAGCTGGGTAAGCTGGGCAAAAGTCAAAGGCGCTTGGTTGAGTTGTCCTTCTGCGATGCGCCTTTGGAACATAGTACGGATGTGCTCTCGGAGCTTTTGCGGGGTAAGGTTAGTCAGGGCGCGTGTGCTGGCTTCTAACGAATCAGCCAACATGAGAATCGCTTCTTCTTTCGTCTTAGGTAGGGGACCTGGATAGCGAAACTCCTTCTCTAAGAGGTCAGCTTCTTGAGGGCATTCCCGTTTTTGCTTCTCCCAAAAGTAATGGATATAGGTCGTGCCGTGATGTGAGCGGATGCCATCTATGATTTCCTTAGGGAGGCGAGCGCTGCGCGCTAAGCGTACGCCTGCATCTACATGATTACGGATGATGGAAGCACTCTCTAAAGGGCTGAGATGGTGATGAGGATTGACAGTGTGGGGCTGAGATATGCTGGAGAAGTTTTCTATGAAAAAGCTAGGGCTTTCTAACTTGCCAATATCGTGAAAAAGAGCCATTACGTGGGCTTTGAGGGGATGGGCGCCGATTTTTTCGGCGGCGGCTTCGGCGAGCGCAGCGACAGTCAAGCTGTGCTGAAAGGTACCCGGAGCCTTGCGCTTAAGCTGCTGGAGAAGGGGATGATTAGTATCCAGCAGTTCCAAAAAGGTAATGTCCGAACTGAGCCGAAATACTCGTTCTATCCCGTAGATTAGCGGGTAGGCAACAAGGCATAAGCCAGCATTAGCCACAAGAAACCCTAACCCACTCCACGGTATGAGGGTAAAGTGCCCCTGCCGATAGAGATGGTAGCCTACATAGGTCAATACATATCCCCCTAACAGGGTAGCCAGCGCATAATACAGGTGGGAACGCCGCTGCATTACTCGGAGACGAAAAACCGCTAACATGCTACTAAAGCCATGGACGAAAAAGTATTCCACTGGCTCTTCCATCATAAGGCTGACTTGCGCTCCGAGGGTGATAGCTGAGATGAAGCCTACCCTGTCATCAAAAAATATCGCCAGTATAATGGGACCGATGGCGAAAGGTATCAGATGATAAAGCTGGGAGTCTGCGCCTTGTATCCATTCTCCTTGGAGCTGAATGAAGACTGCGATGAGGAGCATTATCATCACATACACGCTGAGGAGGAGGGCTACTGGACGCAAGTTAGAGAGGGTGATTTTCTGTGCCAGCCATAGATACCATAGCGCAATAAAAGTGATGAGCCCAATCAGGAGCAGTAGCCCTAAGAAGCTCATGATGCGGCTTTGGAGCGGATACATCGTCTCGTAGGCAGCTCGGAGCGAATGAAGCTTTTGTTTCGCTTCGGGGGAGATGAGTTCGCCTTTACGGATGACGAGTTCGCCTTTACGGATAGTGCCAGCATAAGGCGATAGACTTTCGGTGGCTTGGCGGAGCTTTTCGCCGGCGGCTTGTGGGTCAATGCTTAGGTTAGGGCGCAATAGTCTGCGCAGATGGGATTTCAGGTTCTCTACTACTTCGGGATTGTATCGTTTAGCCAGCCACTGCCACAGGCGCGTGCTGTCTACAAGGGCTTCCACGGAAACTTGATACTCATCGTTAGGGGGGATAAGGAGGATAGCCATGCCTTCTTTATCTTGGAGAGGCATAGCCGAATAGCCGTAGCGGTAGGCGTATTGAATCGCCTCACGCAAAGGCAAATGGAGAGCCGGGGCAAGGGATGTTATCAGCGATTCCGCTTGGAGTCGCACCTGGTGGGGTATGGTAGTGTCCTTACTAAAAACTAAGGCATACTTTTGGGCAAGTGAATCTACCTCTTCTGCGGTCGTTTGAGCGCTTTTGTAG
>CAZZMF010000330.1:0-1888 GCA_964655255.1 uncultured Sphingobacteriaceae bacterium | reverse complement strand
GAAATACTGTATCAGTGCCTCTTGGAGGAAAGCGCGCTGCTGGGCTGGTGTCCATGAGGGCAGAGGCTGAGTACGCTCCCAGAGGGGCCATCCTTCGGCATCGTGGCCTATGGCACGCATATAACCAGCCCGAGCAAGGAGTACTATCGTACCTAACTGAATCAGATTGAGTTTGACCACTTTTTCGTCCCCGTCGGGAAAGTCGCCTTTTTCGTTGAGCCCTACAAGAAAAACCAATAGCTCTTCGGAGGCTGCGACGCCATAACGGTTTTCTACTTCACGGCATAGCTCTTCCCATGTCATACGGAGAAATGGGTTCGGGGTGCCCATTTGCGCAGTTGGCGCAGCGCCACTGCAAAGTGCTCTGGCAAGGCTGCCTCTGCTGTGAGTTTGCGCCCTTCTACGGGATGAATAAAGCCCAGGTATCCTGCATGCAAGAATATTACATCTGGTCCGTGGAGAGGGCGCTCTGGATGCCGCCGAGAAGGCTTGTATCGCGGGTGAAAGCTGGACAGGTATAGGGGCTTTCCGCCGTATAGCTCATCCCCGACGATAGGGAAGCCATAATATGCCAAGTGAATACGCACTTGATGAGTGCGCCCGGTGGCCGGTACGCATGCCACCAGTGCATAGCCACGGAAGCGTTCTACTGTGTGGGCTATGGTCAAAGCGGGTTTGCCTCGATGGGGATCGGCTCGGGGAGGGTCTGAAGAGAGGGGCACGGTGAGTTCAGCTGCGTCAAAGTCCGGCTCGCCTTGGACGAGCGCCCAATACTTTTTTTCCACGGTGTGCTCCGAAAACTGCGCATATAGCGCCCGGAAAACCTCTTTGTCCCAGCATACCGTAAGCAGGCCGGAGGTCGGGCGGTCCAGACGATGAAGGAGGGTCGCTTCGGGGTGTATATGTTGGCGTGCCCATGCCAGCGCATCAACTCCCCGAGCGCCAGCCCGTTCAGGTAGCGAGGGAACCCCAGCAGGCTTATTCAAAATCGCTAGGTAAGAGTCCCGATAAACTATTTCCATCCGAAGGGGCAAGCCGTCTGCGCCAGTATTCCAGAATCTTTATCATGTGCTCGCGGTCAGCCGTAACCATCACCGGCAAGGCTAACTGGGTAACAAGATTAACCGCCGACAACACTTCTTGGATTTGCTGCAGGGAGTTGAGTGTATGCGGATCTTTTCGCACATCTTCCCGCTGTAGGAGGTCATTTAGGAGTTCGTTGATGGGGGCGATTTCTCGTTCGAAGCGTTTGCGGACGATATTGGCGGCGATGATCCAAACGTCCTTTTCAGCCGTGTAGAGAGAGCGTCGGCTGCTGGGAATATCAATCTTATGGATGAGCCCCCATTCTAAGAGCTTGCGGAGGTTGATGCTGACATTGCCTCGGCTGATGCCGAGCGTTTCAATCATCGTGTCCGTGTCCAGAGGCTCAGGATAGACATACAGAAGAGCGAATATCTGCGCCATCGTGGGACCGACGCCCCACGAATAAGCCAGTTTGCCCCACACATCTATGAGCTGGCGCTGGGCTGGGGTTAGAGATATGCTTTTTTCAGGGTACATTTGTCATGTGCGTAGGCAAAGGTACGCAAAAGTACTCCTTTTTTTATTGGCAGGGTGTCGGACTGATGTGGATTTAGTCGCTCCAGAGGCTCGGGAAAAGCTCGTAGTATATGGCATTTTGCGTGCAGATGCGGATACGCAGTACATTCGGATCGGACGGCTTTTTGTGACGCGGGGAAATGCAGCTCAGTACGCTGCCCAAACTGACCTTAGTGTGGCAGCCCAAGTTTCTTTGACTGATGGAAACCAAACATGGATAGCTGTGCCTGAGACGGTTATAAAGTCGCCTGACAAGCCTTTTTTTCCGATACAGGTGGTGTATAAG
>CAZZMF010000329.1:0-1921 GCA_964655255.1 uncultured Sphingobacteriaceae bacterium | reverse complement strand
TGAGAAATGCCTTTCTGCTATTTTTCTGGCATAGTAAAGTTGTATGAAAACCGTTCCTATCCCGGTGAGCACGATGGGTAGTGACATGAGGGTGGGAGGGATAGGGAAAAGATGCCAGAATGCCATGTACAAGACCCAAAGGGGATTGGTGAAGCCCTCTACTTTATCGGCGCCGCAGTACCAGACCAGCCCACAACCTTGTACCAGACTGCGAGCGTAGTCCATGGAGATCATCGCATCGTCCATGAGGATGAGCCGCAGGGGGCGCCCGGTAGTAGGGTCTTTTTCCGTCATGAAAAACCACACGAACCATCCAATCTCCAGCAGGAGCACCACATACGGCAGCCAGGACAGCCGAAAAAGGCTTTTGAAAGCACTGCCCGGGCGATTCACCATACCCGCGGCTCAGGTAGCAGGTATTCTTTCACATAGTCCTGTACCGCCTCCTCCAGCGAGGTGAAGGGCGCTGTGTATCCAGCCGCCCGGAGCTTTCCCATCTCCGCCTGTGTAAAGTACTGATAGCTATCCCGAATGTCTGCCGGTGTATCAATAAACTCTATCGTTGGCTCGCGCTCCATAGCAGTGAAAAGCGCATGGGCTAAGTCTAAAAAGGTGCGGGCTTGTCCAGTGCCGAGGTTATAAATGCCCGAAGGGAGGCTGTGCTGCCACGCATGCACTAACACCTTCACCACATCCTTCACATAAATAAAATCTCGGCGCTGCTCCCCATCCCGATAGTCTGGACGATGCGAACGAAATAAGCGCAGTCGTCCAGTCTGACGAATCTGATTGTAGCCGTGCCAAACGACGCTTGCCATTCGTCCTTTGTGGTATTCGTTAGGACCGAAGACGTTGAAGAGCTTGAAGCCTGCCCAGCGCGGAGGGTTTTGTGGCTGCGCCAAGACCCACAAGTCAAAAGCATGTTTGGAACGCGCATAAGGATTGAGCGGGTGAAGCTTCGGTAGAAGCGCCTCATCATCCGAGAAGCCCTGCGAACCGTCCCCATAAGTCGCCGCACTGGAAGCGTAGAAAACAGGAATGCTGTTGTCTGCGGCTACCTGCCACAGCGCCTGAGAAAAGCGTAGATTGAGTTCATCAAATACAGCCTCATCTCGGCTGGTGGTATCCGTCCGAGCACCCAAGTGAAAGATCACCTGCACCTCCCGGCGATAAGCCCGAAGCCAATCTATAAAGTCTGTGCGCTCCACAGCGAAGCGATACCGCTTTGTTCGCCAGTTTGGCTGTTTATCTGTCCGAGAAAAATCATCTACCAGTACGAGCGCTGTTTCGCCCAGTTCGTTGAGGTAAGCGGCGAGGGCACTGCCGATGAAGCCTGCAGCTCCAGTGATGACAATCACTATGCGAAGGTACGCCAGCTCTTTCTAAGTGCTGAGCACTGTATTATACCAACCCCTACCTTTGCTTTCTTTTTGCGCTCTGTGGGCTGGGGAGGTGAAGCATTTATCTGACGGAGGGGGGGCGGCGCCAAAGGCGCCGCCCCCCCTTTTTACCTTTGGTATTATCTTGCGGCGTTTGATAGGATACATCGGCAAGGCAAGGAAAAAACTTCAACCATCTGTCGAAGTAGGAATCCGTTTATCCATCACGGCGTGCCACAGCGGCGGGATGAGCGCCAGATAAAGCATGCCTGCATACCCCGTAGGCAGACGAGGGGCTTTTTCCAGCGCATTCAGAGTATGGTAAGGTTTCGCCCCATGCAAGTGGTGGTCTGCATGGCGAGACAGGTCGACGAGAAAAAACCGACTAAAGTATTTGTTGCTTTCCCATGAGTGCCACGGGCGAATAGGCTCTTCTACTCGGCGTGCCAGTCCATAGTGTTCTATGTAGTTCACGTATTCCAGTAGAAAGTTGGCGATGAGGGCTTGTAGGATGAAAGCGGCGGCGCCCCACTGCCCGCCGG
>CAZZMF010000328.1:0-1927 GCA_964655255.1 uncultured Sphingobacteriaceae bacterium | reverse complement strand
CCCAAAATCCTCCCGACTGTAGAGCGCTTCCGCTGTGAGTATAACCCCAGCTTCGGCGGGATCAACCCCGAGCCTATCCCCAAAAATCTGGGAGACTTTGCGCGCTTTATGCAGGAACGCAGCTTGGATATTGGGTTTGTTTTAGATGGGGATGCTGACCGGATCGGCATGTTGGCACGGGGGGGGCGCTATGTAGATGCACATCACATTATTCTGCTGGTGCTGCACTACTTAGTACGATACAAAGGGCAAAAGGGGCGCGTGATTCTAAGTCTGAGTTGTGCGACTCGTGTAGGTGAATACGCTCGTCGCATGGGACTGCCAGTGGAGATCACGCCAGTGGGCTTCAAGTATATTGCTGAGCGGATGCAGGCTAATGCCGATACCCTCTTGGGCGCTGAGGAGTCCGGGGGTGTGGCGGTGCCCTCCCACCTGCCCGAACGCGATGGAACTTTCGTCGCTCTTACCATCCTGCAAATGCTGGCAGAGACGGGAAAGGACTTAGACACGCTCATTCAGGAAATCTACGAAGTGGTGGGACCTTTTGCGGTGGATCGGTTAGACTGGCATCTTGACGAGACCATCAAGAAGAAAGCCTTAGAACGGCTTGCCGTAGCCCCCCCGATGAGCTTTGCTGGACACAGCGTATGGGACATAGACCGCACGGATGGTTATAAGCTGCTCTTAGACGGAGGGGAAGCGATTATGTTCCGCGCTTCCGGTACAGAACCGATTATGCGCATTTATACGGAAGCGGAGACGGCGGAGCGTGCGGAAGCACTCATCGCCGCTGGGCAGGAGTGGGTCATGTCCTTGTGATATGAAGATCATTTGTGTCGCTCGCAGCTATCGCCTCCATGCGCAGGAGATGGGGTCGGCGCCGCCAGCGCAGCCGGTATTTTTCCTCAAGCCGCGCACGGCATGGGCAGTAAGCGGCGAAGTGCCTTATCCGCCCTTCACTCAGCGATTGGAGTACGAGACAGAGTTAGTTTTTCGTATCGCTAAAGGTGGCTCCCGTCTTACCCCTGAACGCGCCGTTAGCTATGTAGATGCGCTGACTGTGGGGATAGATTTCACCGCACGGGACCTCCAAGCTCAACTCAAAGACCAACGCCTTCCTTGGGAGATGGCAAAAGCCTTTGACGGCTCAGCATGGTGGGGCGCATGGCTGCCTATTCCAGAAAACTGGACGGACATACCCTTCCGCTTATATCGGGGTGTGCAGCTTCTGCAAGAGGGATACGGCAGGGATTTGCTTTTCACGCTGGGGGCGCTACTGGCAGCGGCTTCGCAGTATTTTACCTTAGAACCGGGCGATGTACTTTTTACGGGCACGCCGGCGGGAGTCGGGGTTGTGATGCCCGGGGATGAGCTAAGGGCACTTTTTGGAGAAAAAGAAGTGGGTAGAGTGCGTATTGTTTCGTCTTTTTGATACCGAAGTGATGCATTTCTTTGCCTTTTGAGGGTATGCTGTTGCGCTCATGATCAGCGAAGCGCAAAGAGGAAAGCCAATGCAGGGTTTATGATGCGGCAGTTCAGAGAGCGACGCACTTCTAATACCGAAGTTGCATATGTGGTTTCATTTTTGGTGGATGGCGCCGTAACGCATCACAGACAAAGTTAGCAGTGTGGCGGCACTGCTATAGCGCCCTGCAAGTCAAGCGATTTGGTCTCCCTATTGGGAGTTGAGCTTGTGAAAAAAATTTAGGCGCAAAAGCCATAAGGCTTCTGCGCCCGAGCCCAGACCAGAATCACGGCTAAGTTATGCCTTATCAGAGGGAATTTCTTCGTATTCTACATCGGTGGTATTGGCCCGACTGGAGTTTCCGGCGGTGGTGGTATAGGCACGCTGACCGAGCGAATGAAGTAGGGTGGAGAGTTGTGGCATGAGGGCATCTACTTTGGCTCCATCTTTGGCGCCATGGGC
>CAZZMF010000327.1:0-1927 GCA_964655255.1 uncultured Sphingobacteriaceae bacterium | reverse complement strand
TACTTGGGGGGGGGCGACACGGGTGCATTTCAGTTAGGTAAAGAGACTACACCCTGTGCGGTTTTGTTGTATCTATTGTGGCGCGTGGTCGGCGAAAAAGACGTCCCTTTGCTCTACCGCCAGAACTTGAAGGACTCTGTCCTCGGATATTAGAGAATGGAGAGGTGGATTTAGGAATACCGAGGGAGGTGCTTTTACGCTTCTTGGAAAGCCTCCGAGAGGCTGATAAAGGGCATCAGTTCCTCAACACTGCCGGCTCCGATGCGCAAGACCTGCAGGTTTCCTAAGCCTTCGCTTAGGTCTATGACGGTAGTCTGCTGCGGGGAGATGTCCCCAGCGTCTAAAAACTCGCTGACTTGGGTAGCGTAGAGGTCTTTTTTGCCTTCGGGTACGCTCGCTGTCACGATTGGTTCGTCAAGAGCTTCTAATAAGGCTTGGACGATGGGCTGTGCCGTTACCCGAAAGCCCACAGTTCGCCGATGCCATAAATGTCGCGGAATGGCTGGACCGGGACGCAAGATAATCGTATAAGGTCCGGGCCAGAGCCGTTTTAGAAGCCGGTAAGTCGGCGTGTCTATGCCTAAGGCGTATTGCCCGATAGCTCCCACCTCAGGCAGAAAAACTGAGAAGAGACTTTTATCTGGGCGTACGCCCCGCAAGCGACACAGCGCTTCAAAAGCTCCTTTATGGGAGACGGCACACCCCACAGCGTAGGTCGTATCCGTAGGATACAGAATGAGCTTACCTTCCCGCAGCGCCTGAACTGCGCGTACGATAGCCCTTTTATGCGGTATGCCGTCGCTCAAATCCCATCGCCCCATTTTGGGCAAAGGTACTTGTGCAAAAGCATACCTTTGTAATATGCGGTGGCGTATTGCTTTTCTCCTTGGTTTGCTCTATGCGCAAAATACTCTCACGATGGGCGCTCGGTTTCACTTCATGCGGTCGTCTTTCAACTCTCCTACTGACAAAGCTTCATCCTTGACGACCTTAGCACCGACTTACAAGTCTGGGATAACTGGATTTTTGGGCTGGGGCTGGTCTTCCTATTTCTCTACCAGTTTGGAGATTACCTATCAGGGGGTAGGGCAGCGCTTCTATGGCATAGGACGGCGAGGGGAGCATTATACCAGTGAGGTGAAGCAGCATTACTTGCGCCTGGGGGCCGCTTTGCAGCCGCAGTATGCCGCTCAGACCTGGGGCCTGTGGGCAAGCATCGCCCCCGGCGTCGCCTTCCTCACTCAAAGCGACATGGATTTTCGGGGAGATAGCCTTCAAAGAGGCACCCTCATCACTCCTCAGGTAGCCCAAAAGGTCCTTTATTACTTAGACCAAAGCACCAACCCCAACGATCGTCTTATCCTTTTGCAAATGTATCGTCGGGTTGTGCCTACCATGAGCTTAGCTGGAGGCGTACGAATGCGTCTGTCTCCATCAGTATGGGTACTCGGGCTGCTGTCTTTTGAGCGTAGCTTTGGCGACTTGGAGAAAAAAAGCTTTCGGCTGCGGGGCGAAGAAAGTCCCCTATACAGCCCTGAACGAAAACCTGTATCTTATGAACTGCTGGGCATTCAGTTGGGGCTTCAGTACGAAGTGTCCCTCCGCCCATAGAAGCCCATAGTCTTTGGTGGCGCGGAGAGTTTGTAGCTTTGCATAGTGGCGCACCAAGTCTCCGCTCGTAAATATCGCCCAGGGACCTTTGCTGATGTAGTAGGACAGCCTTTCGTTGTACAGACTCTCCGAAATGCCCTACGCCACAACAAAATCGCCCATGCTTATCTATTTTTTGGTCCAAGGGGGGTAGGCAAAACGACTTGTGCTCGCATCTTAGCCAAAGCCCTCAACTGCGAAAACCTTACTGCTGAAGGCGATCCCTGCGGCGAATGCCCCTCCTGTAAAAGATTCGCTGAAGGGCGCGCCCTCAACT
>CAZZMF010000326.1:0-1939 GCA_964655255.1 uncultured Sphingobacteriaceae bacterium | reverse complement strand
GCGTATATGTGCGCCCGCTAAGCGAAGTAAGCCGTTCGCTCGTCCACCGCACCCCTGCCATGAGCCGCATCAGCCCCCGATATGCTGTACGCTCGCCTATTAGCCACCCTTGCCACTGCTTGATATAAAAGGTATGCTGGGCAAGTCTCGTGCTCCATGTCCCTGCCGGAGTCAGGCTGGGCGCTTTGAGTTTTTTTTCGTACGCAGAGAGAGAAGGCGGGTCAAGCCGCTCAGTAAGATACGATTCTCCAACCCCCCAAAACTGCCCCTGTGCCTCATCCCGAAAATTTAGCCGCAGCATCACTCGGTACGGGCGATTCGCTATCCACGGCATGTCATAGAAGACCCGTACATACCGACTGTCCCGAAGAAAGCCGCCCACTTGGGTAAATAGGTAGTATTTGTACGGGGCGTAGGAGAAAAACGGAGAGTTCCGATTACCATTATATGCTATAGAGGCGACCAGCGAAGCCCCCAGCGAACGCAAAGGATCATAGCCCACCGTTGGATACCCTAAAAGCACCCACCCTTCCCGTTTCCTGGCTAACTCGTACGGTCTGAGGCGCCGGCGGGAATCTATGTCCAGTGTATCCTGCGCCCAGCCCACCGCCATTAGCCCTATCAGTAGGCTTTTCCACACCTTACAAGTATAAGGGCTTCGCCGTATCTTTGAGTAGTATGCTCACCCTTCCACCAGCTTCAGTTTTAGAGAGCTATGCCAAGGAGCTACAGAGAGCTTGGCTCTCAGGCAAGATCTTTCCGACTTGGAGTTTGACCCACCTGCGAGAACACCTGCCATCTGAACAAGTCGTACAACTTATCCTCTTCCAGATAGAAACGCGAGCACTGAGCGCCATTCATGAAACGGGCTTCTGGGACTGGCAAGATGGGGAACTTACAGCGCTGGCGGGAGAGTTTTTCACCCGAGCCCAAGAGAAAATCGCCCTGAACCACATTCACTTATCGCCACTTTTGCATACCGCTATCTATCACAGCTTACGCACTCTTTTAGACCCAAAAGAGGCGTGGGCACAGTTCTACTTTGGACAGCGGCAGGCGCTTTCACTGAAAGAATTCGCATTTTACAGTCGGTATGTGGTGTATTTTGACTTCATTCCTGCTGCGCTCCTCTCTTATGCCGAAAGGAATAACCTCGCCGTCATTGATAAAGCGCTTTGGATGGAGAAAGTGCCGCGCATCCTCAGCGTTTATGAGGAGGAGACGCAAGAGAAAATAGCCGAGTACCAGCGACGCCACTTAGAGAAGCTCTGTCAGCAGCCCTTAGAGAGGATTCAAGCTCGGTGGCATACCTTACAAGAAGAGGGGGAAAACCTGATTGGGTCGGTGATTTCAGATAGCGGGGAGGGCGACGAACTGCTGAAAAATCTTTTTGGCACTTCGCCGGGGGGCGCTGCGACCACCGAAGAGACCGCCCGTTCTCGCAATCCTCTCCTCTCCGCCATAGACTACGAGCCGCGCCGCGTGCTACTGGACCAGTTTCGGGCACCTGTGCGCCGAGTAGAGACCCTGCAGCGCTTTGAAATAGACGCTATACCTATCCACAAGCAGTTTATCTACATTCAGCGGGTATTTGATGGGGATCCCGTGGCATTCCGTCAAGCTCTGGAACGGCTCAACCAAGTCACCTCTGCCGAGGAAGCCCGTGCTCTGCTGCACTCATGGAAAACCGATAAAACTGACGCCCAAGCCCTGAGCGAGTTCGAGCAGTGGGTACTATCTCGCTTCCAGTCCTAAAAGCAGAACTGGAAAAGCTCTACGAACGCTACCATCACCCCCAGTATAGAGAACAAGACCCCGTAGAGATGGTCTGGCGTTATGCCGATCCCCGTGACCAAGAGTTAGTGGGGCTATGGGCGGCGCTTTTTGCTTGGGGGCGGCGGGATGTCGCCCTTAGAAAAGTTCAAGCCCTGTTAGATAC
>CAZZMF010000325.1:0-1941 GCA_964655255.1 uncultured Sphingobacteriaceae bacterium | reverse complement strand
GGCAGAGAGTAGGCTATGTGGGGCGGGGCGGCGCCTTCGGCGCCGCCCCGCCCCCCAAAAGGCAAAGTAATGCGCCACTTTGGTATTACATCGCCTATCGCATAGATGCCGAAAAAGGTGAAGGACCCCGTCTGGCAAACCAGTATCGCATTCGCGGGATCCCCAAGGCAAAGAACTCGGTCGTCATGTGGGATATACGGATGCAGAAAGCTTTTTAGTTCTCTTGAATCGCTTCAAGGAGCGCTACGACCGTAGCCGTCCCGACAAGCAATAGTTTCTGCGGCTTTCTATCCTACCCAAGCTTTGTCGGCAACCCGATGGAAGGGGTTCTGGTGTGAGGACGCTTTTGGAAGTTGCTTCTTATATTTGTACGCCATGCGGTTAGCCTATGTGCCACTGATGCTGTCTGTGCTATTGGCGCAGGGGGGCGGCGTGCGCTTCTTTCAAGGTAGCTGGGAGGCGCTCCTCCAAGAGGCCCAAAAGCAAAATAAGCCTATCTTTGTAGATTTCTATGCAGTATGGTGCGGACCCTGCAAAATGTTAGAGAAATATACCTTCTCAAATCCACAGGTAGGGGCTTATGCCGATCGCCATTACATCGCTTATCGCATAGATGCCGAAAAAGGTGAAGGACCCCGTCTGGCAAACCAGTATCGCATTCGCGCGTATCCGACGATTGTATTTCTGGACCCTCAAGGCAAAGAACTTGGGCGCCATGTTGGATATACAGATGCTAATGGCTTTTTGACCCTCCTCAATCGCTTCAAAGAGCAGTACGAACAAACCAAGCGCCCCACTCAACCGACATGGGAGAGCTTTCAGGCGGAATATCGGGTGTTTTTCTTTGACATGACTCAAAAGGCATGGGAAGAGACTTTCGCTGAACGGCTCTCGCAGATAGAAACTTCCCTTCCCGAAACATCTCCTGCTGGTACGCCTGCCGATGAAGTCCTTCGGGCATTGAGCCTATGGCGTCATGGGCAAAAAGATGCTGCTCTTCATACCCTTCATCATCGCTTATACCAGCAGCAGAAGCTCTCTCCCCAACAAACCGCATGGTTGGCTGCCTATGCTTTATTGCATTGGGATCCTCTACCGCCTGAAGTGATTCAGTGGATTTCTTTCACGACCAAAAAGGACCCCACGGGTGCAGCCTATCTGACGCAAGCCGCGCTGTATTATCGCATGGGGCGCATCGCCGAAGCGCAAAAATCCCTCAAAGAAGCTCAAAAAGACCTCCCTCCCGATACTCCAGCTTTGAAGACGCTATCCAGCCTTTTGACACAGAAGCCATAAGGTTCAAGAGTTGACACCGCCGGTTTATCTCGCTGTGCTTGCGTACGGAGGGCGCAAGTGGCTGGAGCTTTTTCTACCGAGGCTCCTCGCCACGCGCTATCCTGCATTCACTATTTGGGTGATAGACAACGCCAGTGAGCCGCCGCTTATTCCGTGGGTAAGGGAGCGTTTTCCCAGCGTGCGTGCTCTCCGTTATGAGCAAAATGAAGGTTATGCTGGGGGCTACCAACGGTTCTTTACAGACCATGGAGACGAGGTGCCCTATATTGCCTTGCTCAATAGTGATGTAGAAGTGACGCCAGACTGGCTCAGTCCCCTTATAGAAAGGATGGAGGCTTGCACTCGGATTGGGGCGATTCAACCCAAGATACGGTCATGGCATGATCGGGAGGCATTTGAGTATGCGGGGGCGGCGGGGGGACTGATGGATGCATGGGGATATCCGACATGTCGCGGGCGCGGCGAAAAAGATATCGGGCAGTACGAGCAGCCCGCCCAAATATTCTGGACAGGGGGGGCGGCTTTTGTCGTGCGCACAGCGGCTGTCCAGCGCGACTTAGGAGGCATCCTCTTCAAGCCACATTACTTTATGCACATGGAAGAGATAGACCTCTGTTGGCGTCTCCAAAGAGCTGGCTGGATAAT
>CAZZMF010000324.1:0-1942 GCA_964655255.1 uncultured Sphingobacteriaceae bacterium | reverse complement strand
TTATGGGACGGCTCTTACGGTCTATATGCCCTTAGGCAGACGCCTATGGGGGCGTCTCGCCGGCGGCTGGAATCAGCTTCAGGACGGCATCAATGGGGGAGTCCTCTTCGCCGAATCTCCTGCCGATGGCTTTCAAAAAGAGCGCCAGCTCGTCCGCACGAATGGGGCTCAGCTGCGGCGCTGGTACCGCTTTGCCGAAGCAGAGATCGGATTCCATCTCTCTCAGCGCGCAGGTATAGCCCTCCGGAGCCGCCTGACCGAAGACCGTGTAGAGACCAAGGCGCCAAGTGCGCTGCGCAGCGAAAGTCCGTTGTATTCTGATACTCTCTCCGTTGAACTGGGTATCCATCAGACGCGCAAGCAAGCGGGGCTCTTCCTCTGGACAAAGCCTTGGCAAATGGAGGTGTCCTATACTGAACACCTCGGTCGCGGGGAGGCATTCTGGTTTGCGGGGTGGCGACTCAGTTCGGTGGAGGCTCATACGGTGTTGCGCTTCGGGGCGCTGACTATGCAGGGACACTATCGCCAGTGGATAGGTGCAAATGTCCCTTCCCCAGCTTATCGGATGGAGTTGCGCTGGAAGCCGCAGCGATATGAAGTGGGTATCTCCCACCTTTCGCGCAATCTACCTTGGATAGCCTATCAGGGGCGGATTTTGGCGGGGCGTCCTACTAATGAAGTTATTACGCATGCGTGGGCATCTGTGGAGTTGCCGCCTTCAGATACGACCTTGCCGCCCCTGCGCGCCCAAGTGTGGGGTACGCACTGGCAGCAGCCATGGCTAATGGATAGCATCTTCACGCAACGGGCGCCGATCCTTACCACAGGGCTCAAAGTCCAAGGCGGCTGGCAGGGGCGTATAGGTGGGGTTCTCACAGGCTTGACAGTTCAGCATCTCCTGAGTGCCCCTTCTGACTGGCGGCAGGTCATTCCGGGGGCTTTTGGATGGGTGCAGCCCTTCCTGCGTTGGCAGCTCCGCAAAGCTCCCCCTGTATATCAGTTCGGCATTCGGTTTACGGGCTTCACGGTATTCCAGCCGATGGCATACGAGGTACTGCTTGGTGCTTATTACCGCAACCCTCTCTACACGGGCTATGAGCAGCGAGCGTATGTGTGGGCAGACCCGTATTTCGTGGTCTTGATACGGCGGGTGATGGTGTATCTACGGGTGGAGCATGTTACCGAAGGGCTCATAGCGCCGGGCTATTATCTCGCTGCGTGGTATCCGATGCCGGGGCGAGCGTTTAGCTTTGGGGTGCAGTGGGATATTTATAACTGAGGGCGAGGGTATATCAAATGCTGGCTTCCGCTTCTCGGACGACGCGCAGCAAATATTGTCCATAAGGAACTTTGGCGTACGGTTCGGCAAGGGCGCGCAGTTGGTCTATGGTGATGAAGCCCTTTCGGAAAGCCACTTCTTCTATGCAGCCGATTTTTAGCCCTTGTCGTTCTTCTATCACTTGCACAAAAAGGCTCGCTTCTAAGAGGCTACGGGGGGTGCCCGTATCCAGCCAAGCGAAGCCCCGGGGCATCACGCGCACTTGCAGTGTCCCCCGTTCTAAGTAGAGCTTATTGAGGTCTGTGATCTCTAACTCCCCCCGAGCAGAGGGCTTGAGGGTGCGTGCCAGCGCTGGCGCTTCTCCATCGTAGAAGTACAAGCCTGGTATCGCATAATGGGAGCGGGGCTGCGCGGGTTTCTCTTCTATGCTCACTACGCGCCCCTGCCGGTCAAACTCCACTACGCCATACCGCTGTGGATCATGAACAGGATAGGCGAAAATAAGGGCGCCTTTTTCTATACGGCAGCTTTCCAGAAAAGCTTGCATGCCGCTGCCGTAGAAGAGATTGTCACCGAGGATGAGTGCACAACTTTCCCCAGCGAGAAACTCCTCTGCTAATATCAGTGCCTGTGCGATCCCTTCCGGGCGCGGTTGAACCTTAT
>CAZZMF010000323.1:0-1945 GCA_964655255.1 uncultured Sphingobacteriaceae bacterium | reverse complement strand
CCCGTAGGTTGACGAGGCGGGCGGAGAGGTAGTTCGGCACTGCCCAGCGAATCCCATACACATCAGCGATCCACTGGTAGCTCACGACGTTGTAGCGCTGAAAGAGGTTGAAGACATCTATTCCGACCCAGAGGGAGCGCAGGTACTTTTTGTCTATGGGGAAAAAGCGGCTAAACCCTATGTCGGCACGCCCATAAGCGGGCATTTGAAAGATGGTACGGGCGGCAAGCCGTCGCGGCACTCCGAAGGGCGCCCCTGTCGCCCACACCAGCTGGAGGGTTACCTTGTAGAGGGGATTGGTTGGCAGCTCATCCTGTAGGTATAGGGCAAAGCTCAGCCGCTGATCGCTGGGGCGCCGCATCCAGCCAATGCCCGGAATGTACTCTTTCGTAGAGAGTAGCCCGATAGCCGCCCACGAATCTACCCCCCGCAAAAACTCGCCGTTTATCCGCATGTCCAGCCCGTAAGCATAGCCCCGAGCGAGATTTTCCCCATAATAGCGCAAACGCACATTCTCAATCTCATAGGGGATAAGGTCCCACAGGTGCTTGTAGTAGGCTTCGGCAAAGTACCGGAAGGGGCGTTCCCACACCGTGAAAGTGTAATCTACCCCTGCCACGACCTGCAGGCTCTGCTGCGCTCGGACTGTGGGGATGAGGCGATAGTCTATAGCACGCAGTTCCCTGTAGAAGGGTGGCTGCGCATAGTGCCCGACCCCTAAGCGATACTGGAGGCGTTCGGTGGGCTGGTAGAGCAGCTGCAAACGGGGGCTGATGAGAAACTGCTGATTAGCTCGGCTGTAATGGAAGCGAGCGCCGGCTTCCAATCGCCAGTTTCCCCAGCGCCACCCCTGCTGGAGAAAGCCCATGATCCGCTGATTGTGGAGGCTTTGGTCCCAGACATATCGCTCATCCATTTGTACATAGTCTGCGGAGTCTAATGCGCTCCATTCATACACCCGGTCGGTGAAGGCTTCGGTTTGCCAGCGCAGCCCCCATAGGAGACGATGCCGTAGGTTTTTATCCCAGAACCACTCGCCCCGCTGCTCCGCATACAGCGCCTGAATGTCTAAGTAGTTGCGGATGCGGCGAATCTGGCTGCCGGCGCCGCGCAGGACGGTGATTTCATTATAGAGCTGGCTTCCCAAGCTGGTTTGTACTTCGCCGAGGAGGTAGGCGCCTTCTACATCTACGATTTCATCTTCCAGACTGCCGAAGTAGCTCACCTGATGGGTCAGCCGCAGGTAGGGGGTGGGACGCCATGTAGCGACCAGTGCCTGCTGTCCGGTACGGTATCGGAGTTCTTCTGCTCCGATAAAGTACAACTGCACCCGAAAAGCCGCATTAATCAGCCCAAAGGTCGCTTCGCCGGTGCGGGGAAAGAGGCGATAGCGATTGATGAGCCCTGTGCTGAGTCCCTCTACCCGCAGCACTTCCCGACCGGTGGAGTCTTTTTTTATCCAGCAGAGGTATGCCTGTCCATCGTAAAAGACGGGGCGGTATTCGCCGCGCACGGGCAGGGTACTCAGCAGATAGCCGATGGAGAAGCGCCGGGCACCTATTGTATAATATACGCTGCCCAGTTTGCCGCTGGTCGCTGCGCTCTGGGTCAGAAGTCCGGCTTCTATGATAGTCTCAGGGCGATCTCGCCGCTTGTAGGTCACTTGCAGAACCGAAGAGAGTTTATCACCAAAGCGCGCCTCAAAGCCCCCCGTACTGAAATATACTTCCTCCAATAGGAGCGGATTAGTGAAACCGAGCCCTTCCTGCTGACCGCTGCGCGCAGAGAAGGGGCGGTAGATTTCTATCTCGCCAGCATAGACGAGATTTTCGTCAAAGTTGCCGCCCCGCACGCGGTACTGTGAGGATAGCTCACTGGAAGTGAGAGCGCCCATGAGAACAAGCCGGCTCTCTATGTCCGGTTTCACGGAAGGCATGAACCGAAG
>CAZZMF010000322.1:0-1949 GCA_964655255.1 uncultured Sphingobacteriaceae bacterium | reverse complement strand
CTTCACGCCCGATCTTGCCAAGATATGGGGGGATCATATAGAAATGCCAAAAGACTATAACGACCAGCCTACCTTATTCTGATGGGCATATTCCGTCTATTTGGCACCATACTCGCAGAAATACACAACAATCCTGACGCACTCCACGAGGAAAAGCTTGAAATTCTCGCAGCTAAGTATGCTCCATTCGCTTATGTCGGAAATCGTCGTAGCTTGCAGTCATTTCTAAAAGATTCACTCAAATATTTGAGGTCGGATTGTATCCCTTCCGAAAGGGAGATCGAATGGTGGTATGGAAGTCGCAAGCTGACCGACTCTGGGGCTTTTCCTGATTTCGTACTGGCATGGGAAGGGCTTAATGTCCCCGGAGACGGAGCACTCTTAGAACTCAAAGATTCTGCATCCAGTAGCATAGCTTCTTTCAATTCCACCTTGCCCACTGCCCAAAAAGCCCTAAACCATCTCACCCCTGCTGTCTGGAAAACTGTGCAAAGATTCGAAAAGTGTTTCGTTGGAGAAGGACCTTTGCAGAGAGATTGCTTCTACTTCATACGGACAGGACGCAGCACTGGAAGTAATGCCATCCTTTCACTTGTGCAGGGTACTTTTTTTGAGACCCTTCCTACATCAGAACTGCTTAAGGCTCTATGGGGCGAGGTGCTCCAAGAAACCGGCATGCCAGCCAATCTTTATCAGGAAGTGCTACAGCATCTGATAAGCCTAACGAGAGACGACATTTCACGAACTCGACACATAGAGAAAGCCTCTATTCGTCCCCGCCTGCGCTTGATGAGTGAAATCCATCCCGACGGCAATCCTCATCTTTATGCAGAGATTTTACCTGGATCCTTCAACCTTATTATGAGGCATCCTCCCGTAGAAGATGTTGCTAGTTGGCTTCAAGAAGTCTTTGGGGTAGAGGGGCTTCATATAAGTTTCAAGAAGCAAACTGTAAGGCTAAACGATATACCCCTTGCAATAAAGCTGATACACCACAAGCGAAATGGACTTCACCTCGTCCTCCAATATCGGATAAAGTGATCTACTCCATTTCCCCTCCCTCCTCTATCGGGCTGGGCGCGACCTGGAGCACGTTGCTCTGGAGCAAAAGCGGGCGAATCTGCTTTTCTAGCTCCGTCGCCAGTTCCGGATGGTCTTTGAGAAAGACCCGTAGATTTTCCCGTCCCTGGGCCAGCTTCTGCCCGCCATAACTGAACCACGCCCCCGACTTCTGAATAATCCCCAACTGTACCCCTAAGTCTATAATCTCCCCGATCTTAGAGATGCCCTCACCGTACAGAATATCAAACTCCGCCATTTTGAAGGGGGGCGCGACTTTGTTTTTGACGACTTTGACGCGCACACGGTGCCCAATAACATCGGCGCCTTCTTTGATAGCCGCAATCCGGCGCACATCCAGACGGACCGAGGAATAAAACTTGAGCGCATTCCCACCGGTAGTTGTTTCAGAAGGACCGTACATCGCCATGGCGCCGATTTTTTCCCGGAGCTGATTGATGAAAATCGCTATGCAGCGCGTACGAGAGATACTCGCTGTGAGCTTGCGCAGCGCCTGGGACATGAGCCGGGCTTGGAGACCCATTTTCGCATCCCCCATTTCGCCTTCCAACTCCGCTTTGGGTACTAGGGCTGCCACCGAGTCTATCACTACCACATCTATCGCCCCCGACCGAATCAACGAGTCGGCTATTTCCAACGCCTGCTCCCCATAATCCGGCTGGGATATAATCAGTGAATGCGTATCTATCCCCACCCTCTGGGCATACAGAGGGTCAAAGGCATGTTCAGCATCTATGAAAGCCGCGATACCACCTTGTTTATTAGCTTCGGCTATCACATGCAGGGCGATAGTAGTTTTCCCGGAGGCTTCTGGACCATATATATCCACGATGCGTCCGCGGGGTAAGCCCCCCACCCCCAAGGCGGCA
>CAZZMF010000321.1:0-1949 GCA_964655255.1 uncultured Sphingobacteriaceae bacterium | reverse complement strand
GAGGGAAGTGGCACGAGCGGGCCAGGATTTTCCCGCGGCAATTCTACATAAAAAAGCACCGAATCGCGCTGGGGATCTATACAGGCGACTTTCCAGTTGCGAAGGGGATAAGCATAGTTGCCACAGGTGGTCCAAACGCGTCCGGCATGATACAGCATGCTCTCTGAGAAGTTTTCCACTCTAAGGTGAGGGGGCGTGAGTAGGCCGCGTTGCGGGTCTATGCGGTAGATGGTGCTGTCCAGCAGGGAGTTTACATAGGCTTTTTCAGGCGTGATTGGGAGGTATTCTCTCGGGCTGGCGGTGGAGGGAAAGCTCACTTGTACCGCTACCCGTAGGGTAGGTAGTTGAATGCCCCACAGCACGCGTGAGCCATTCATCGTTATCCAGAGGGTATCGCCTTGGCGATAGAGATGATTGGCTACATCTCCCAAAGGCTGGCGATTGACTGCGTAGAAAACATCTTCATAGTACGTCCCATCAGGCGAAAAAACATCCAAGGAGGCATTGCCTAAGGTCCACTGTCCTTCATTCAGGACGAAAATACCCCTGTACGCTGGTTGAGGAGAAGCTTCGGATAAAGTGGGCTTTTTCGTACAAGCAATAAGCGCCGCAGATATCGACAAGTATATGAATACTCTCCTCATCGGGGTGCGACCTGCAAATGGCGCAGAAGGGTATATTCCACCACCCAAAAAAGCCCACTATAAAAAAGCGCTCCCAGTACCTGATAATGATAAAACGGTACTGCCGCTTCATAACAGGCTATCAGCCCTGACAGAGAATAGCCGTAGGCGCCTGTGGTCCAGAGGCCGAAGTTGGTGACGAGGAAAAATAGGGTAGCTTGGGCTATGGCGGTGCCCGCTACGGAGAGGAGACGCTGCTTTTGCATAAGATATCTACCCAGTATAACGCCTGCAGACATCGCCCCCCATGTATAGGGCCACAAACTATGCCAGCCTAAGATAGCATCGGTCAGCGCCATCACAGATAAGGGCACAGCTAAGCCAAGCCATATATTGGAAAGCCATGCCCCAGCGAAGAGAGCAGTGGCTTCCACCGGCGTGAAGTTAGGTGGATGGGGTACAAGCCGTCCGATTACCCCCACCGCAAGGAGAGTAAGGCTCCCCACAAGCTGGAATCGCACTCTACAAAGGTAGTCCAGTTATGGACGAATCTCCACCTTCCACATCCCGCGTAAGTCTCCCATAGCGAAGCCTGTGGCTTTATCGTTAGGATACCTTTTGCGGATCTCTGCCAGCGCCTGCCCGTCTAAGTCTTCGGGCTTGCCATGACATTTGAGGCATTGCACCATCGGAATATAAATAGGACGATAAACGCGCAGCCGCCCATCCCCTACTTCGGTGATAAAGCTCTCCTTCTGCCCTGACTTAGCGAAACGCTCATAGGCGGCTTTGTCCAGCGAGTCTGCGAGGGCATTTTTAGGATTGCGATAGCGAAGCGCTACCCTTTGGAAAGACACTTTTGCTGACTGATAGAAAGTCAGCGTATCTGCAGCGGCATGGCAATACCGCACCGCACCGCCCCAGCCCTCCTTTTCGGAGACTGTGAGGAGGCTCTGGAGAATAACCCTTTGCCGCTCCACTGTGAGGCTATCTGCGAGTTGTCGCCACTGCTCCAAGGTGATAGACTTTGCGCTTTGGGTCGTATCCGCTTTACTTTCTGTCTGGGTAGTCTCAGATGAAGGTTGACAGCTTATGATTAGCAGAGAAAGTATCCCACTCCATGCGCGCCACATGCAGCAAAGGTACAAATGATGCAAGTATGGATGAAAAATAAGTCAGCAAGGCAGATCATGAGAGGCGACCTAACGGGAAGTCTGGATGGGGTATAGCAGAAAGTGCGTTGATTTTTTTGCTTTTGAGGCGGCGCGGCAGCGCCAAAGGCGCTGCCGCGCCGCCCCCCATAACTCCACTCATTTCAACCTACTC
>CAZZMF010000320.1:0-1959 GCA_964655255.1 uncultured Sphingobacteriaceae bacterium | reverse complement strand
ACAGAATACTTGGGAAGCGTTTCACTGGCAGTTGATAGTACGCTTTCGGTGGGGGGATATCGCCCAGTATCCAGCTTTGCTGTAGATTTTTTTAGGGGTGAAATCCTCTTCCTCCGAAGCGATAGTTTATGGCGCGTGTCTATTTCACAGGTGAGCGTACCAACCCTTATTGGGGCATTTCCGCAAGCGAAGGAGGTGGAAGTAGTGCCTGTTTATCGTTATGGCTCTGCGGAGGTTACGATGAGATAAGGGGGGGAAGGGCTTTGAGGTCCTGCGGCTACCCAGCGTTGTAGGGTATAGGAGCGCCCAGCGAGCCATATATAGAACCAGACAGGCTGACTGCGGCGCGCAAGGGCTACTTCTTGGACAGGCTGGGTAAGGTCCCATGAGGCGGCGTTATCGTTGAGTTCCCCGAAGCCCCAAGCTGCTGCTCCTACTTCATCCGTAGTATCTGCGTACAATACGAAGCTATTCGGACGCGGGTAGAAGGGATTATACGACTGAGCGGCGGTATCACTTTTCCAGACAAGGCGCGCGGAGAGCACAGGCTTTCTGGCGAAACGTTCCCATCCACTGACTTGGAAGCGTATGCCAACAGGTAGCCCCCCACTCAGTAATAAACGCGTGCGCCACTGACTGCTGTCCTGTTCCAGCTGGTCGCGCAGGGTATTTCCTCCCTGCCGTATCAGGGTGTATGCCCATACGCAAGTATCTGTGATGAAAAAGTCATAGCGTTGGGGGGCATCTACATCGTTTACTTTCTCTCTGTAATGTATTCGCAGCACCGTAGAGGCACTGCGCGGGAATATGGTATAGACCGCAGCCCGAGCGCCGGGGGTGAAGGGTTCTGCAGTAATGTACAGCCCGGGAAAGGCTTGTTGAAAAGCGTTCTCATCTGAGAGAGCGCTGGGAGGTAGGGTCAGAATAGCTCGGCCCAGGGCTGTATCCAACGGAAATCGGTATCCGCCCGGACGAAATGTAGTGAAAGCAAGGGTATCGCGTCCTGGCAAGACGAGGTTGTGTCCATCGGTGGCGAAAGTGGAGTTAGCGGTATAAGTCTGAGCGGAGGAAAGGGGCTGGGTAAGACGCTCTACGCGCAAACGCATCGGCACAGAGAAGTCCCCATAACTACTAGCAATAAAAAGCTCCAATATAACGGAATCTACGGCGACCAGTTCGTTTGTGAAGAACTGGACGTTGGTGCCGCCCAGGGCGAAGTTAGTTGCCCAGCCGGCTCGCCAGCGTCCTGTAAAGGTGTCCTCTGCTTCGCCGATGAAAGCAAAGGGCGCCTTACGGGTAGAGGGCGGCGGAAGAAATACCTGCGCTACCTGCGTAATAATAAGTGTATCCTGACGAGTGTCTATGGGGGGGAAAACATCCTCCCCTACCCGCTGAGGGTTTTTACAAGCGCTTACCCACAGCGCTACAAGTATAGCTAAGAGGCGCTTCAAGCCGTCGGCTGCGTGAGGAGCGCTTGATAGAAGTCCATCCAGATTTCGGGAGCAGGCTGGCCTTGATGGACCTCAATGCCAGATTTCATTTCTTTGAGCAGGCTTTCATAAGGGTCGCCCGCTAACCGCTGAAAGACTTCTAAGACGTGTCCATCCATGCGCGCTTTATCGGGGAGAGATGGGGAGAAATGCAAGTTAGGGATTTGCTCCTCGTATTGAGTGAAGAGGAGCTTTGCCCCGCCGAAGAAGGGATCATTTTGCAAATGGTACTTGAGATACAGGGTCAATAAGCCTGTCATCCAGCCGTTGCAGTGGATGATATGGGGAGCCCATTTGAGGGTTTTTATCATGGCGATGACGCCTTTACTGAAAAAGATGATGCGCTCGTCATTATCGCTATAGGGGCGTTGATTTTCATCTAAGAAGATGCCTTTGCGCGCCCAGAACTCATGATTGTCCAGAAAATACACTTGGGTGCGGGTACCTGGAATGCTGGCTACCTTTACGT
>CAZZMF010000319.1:0-1962 GCA_964655255.1 uncultured Sphingobacteriaceae bacterium | reverse complement strand
GTAGATGCCCTCCTCAAAGCCCAAATCAACCGTTCAGTGAATGCCCGAGTAGATTACCGAGGTCTGGGGCTTTCACTATTTAGACATTTCCCGGCGCTGACTGTGCGCTTGGAAGGGCTGACCGTCATCAACGAAGCGCCCTTCGCAGGGGATACCCTCCTAAGTTGTAGGGCTATAGATATTGGCGTGCATTTGCTCAAAGCTATACGGGGCGACATAGAGATTACGCGTCTGTATCTTATAGAGCCTAAAATCCTTGTTCAAGTGCGCAGCGACGGCACCGCCAGCTGGGACATTACGAAGCCCGACACCACCACCCAAGAGACCCCTTCTGATACTGCCCCCAGTGCTTTCAAGTTTGGACTGCGGCGCTATGAGATACGCAACGCCACCATCACCTACATAGACTCAGCGACTAAGCTCTACACACAGCTTATTGGGCTGACGCACGAGGGCTCTGGCGATTTTACCCAAGATGACATGACCTTAGAGACCGACACCCGGATAGAGAAGCTCTTTCTCACCTTTGGAGACATCAGCTACCTCAAAGGGCAATCGCTTACAGCAGGAGTAGATTTAGACATTAGCTTTCCGGCGGGGCGCTATACCCTACGGCGCGGGGACTTTCGCCTCAATGACCTTCCTCTCACCCTTACAGGTAGCGTGACCTTGCCAGATAGCTTGCGCACCCTACTGGATTTGAAGTTCGCCGCTCCCCAAGCCTCCCTAAAAGAGCTTTTGTCGCTGATCCCGGCAGCTTTCCGCAAAGGATACGAAAGCCTCTCCACGGAAGGCACGATGCGATTAGAGGGCTTTGTGCAGGGAGAGATGGTAGATACTTTATTGCCGGCTTTTGGGCTCAATCTGTCGGTGGAAAAAGGACGGATTCGGTATAAAGACTTGCCCAAGCCAGTGGAAGATGTGGAGCTTCGCCTGAAGGTAGAGAGCCCCGCTTCTACACTGGAGAGCCTCCGCGTGCGGTTAGATACGCTATCGCTGCGCGCAGGGAGCACGCGTTTGCAAGCCCGAGCCGCCACCACAGGCATGAGCACCATGCAGATCCAAGCCACTATTGCTGGACAGGGTAATCTCGCGGAGTTTGCCAGCGCACTGCCCCTCGGCTATGACCTCAAAGGCGCTTTTGACATCAACCTACGCATCCAAGGCATCTACGCTGAGAAGCGCCTCCCCTCCGTGGCTGGTAAGTTCCTCTTGAAAAATGGATATGTCAAAGCCGCCGACTTCCCTACCCCGATGGAGAACTTGGAAATAGACTTCACCGCTGATAGCCCCGAAGGCGTACCTGCCCGCACGACCGCGACCTTGCGTCGGCTCTATACCATCGTCGCAGGCGAACCGATTGAGGTGACTTTATCCGTGCAGGACTTAGACGCCCTCAACTATACCCTCACCGCCCGAGGGAAGGCAGATTTGGGGGCATGGACGAAAATCTTCCCCATAGACAGCACCGAGCTCTCCGGCAAAATCATATTGGACTTCTCCACCCAAGGCAATCGGGACGCTCTCGAAAAGCACGATTATGGACGCTTGCCCACCCGTGGCACGCTTACTATTCAGAACCTCAAATACCGCAGCCCCAGCTTGCCCCAAGGACTTACTATCGCCCAAGCTAATCTCACCTTCACCCCTCAATCTGCCGTGCTCTCAGGATACAAAGGCACCGTGGGGCGATCAGACATCGCCTTGGAGGGACGCCTGGATAACTACCTCGGCTATGTCCTAAAAGATGAAAAAATCACAGGCTCCCTCGCCCTTGTCAGCAACCGCTTAGACCTGAATGAATGGATCAGCAGCGACACCACAAGTCAGACAGCGCAGACATCCTCGGACACCGCCAGCACCTTAGAGGTCGTCGTCCTGCCAGCGAACATAGACTTCACTTTCCAAGCGCAGGTACGAGAACTCCTATATGATAAGATGACCTTCCGCAACGCCCAAGGA
>CAZZMF010000318.1:0-1962 GCA_964655255.1 uncultured Sphingobacteriaceae bacterium | reverse complement strand
ATCCTATAGTCTATTGTTGCCGTTACATAGCCCCGCGCAGCGAAGTACCGAGCGATGTGAGTGATGTCAGAATCATTCCGAGAACCTGAAATATATCCCCCACCGAAAAGCAATACGACCACTGGGCGGCTGTTCGTCGTATCGGGGTCTGGGATGAAGAAGTTAGCCTGGAGGGTTACTGGCGTGCCAAATACACTCGTCGCCGAACCGTAAGCCTGAGTCTCTACCCGCCAACTGAAAGTACTATCCCAGTAGCGCCCGCTCTGTGCCAGCAGCAAGCCACTCAGTAAGCACCACCGCATAAAGCAAAGATACCTTCATGGAATGAAAGACACCACGAGTCGTACCTCTACATAGCGAGGAACGATGTAGTAGCTATGGCGTTCGGTGGTTATCTGACCGTCGGGGGGGCGTTTAGTGACCGTATAATAGCTACTCCGCCCCCACATGATAGGGTAGGCGAGACCGACGCCTACGAGGGTTTTTTCTTCCTCTTTCGTCTGAAACCAGAGGGTGGGCGTGACGCCGAAGCCTATAAAGCTATTGCTTTCTATGAGGAGATTGTACTGCGTACCCGACGGCAGTTCAAGTGACCACTGCCGATAACTTACATAAGTGATCCGTACATCAGCAGCAACGGTAAGAAAAGCTCTGGGACTAAACTTTCGCCGAAAAACCAGTCCTATGCCGCCTACATTAGAGAAGGGTAAGCGGAGCTTCGTAAGGTCAGAACTGTCGCTGGTGATGGGAATGCGCAGGGCATCAGAGAGCAATATTTCCCTGTTGGTAAGCCACGGCACTGCTTGAAAAAATATATACCAGCCGAAGGTGCCGGAGCGGTCGTAGTACTCTTTGGCGCCGATAGCTCCTATGCTATAGGAGAATCTTGCGCCTTTGGGGAAAGGGTGTCGCATACCCCAATAGCTTATGGGTTGTAGGGGAGTAAGCCCAAGGACCCATGGGCGATACGCTGACTGAGCGGCGAGAATGCCTACCGTTGCCAAGAGAGTTCTACATCCCATGGGGACTGCCAGACTAAACTTAGATGCCCCTCCTGTATCCATGAAAGCAGTAGAAGAAACGCTATTGCCCGATAGATGGGGTGGGGTAGGAGCTGCTCCCATAGCCTTTTGAGGGATAAGCGGGGGCTTTCCTCAAAGAGACGCATGAGTTGGCTCTCCACCTCTTCGGGGGAAAAAGGCAGCGGGGCAAGCTTATGAACGGCGTGGCGACGATGATACCGACGCACTAACTCCTCGTAGGCTCTGAAGAGGCGCATTTGGGTCAGACCTGTTATGACAGTCGCAGCGGGTACTGGGGCTTCTGTCTCTGGGCGTGGGAGGCGATAACGATTCTCATGGAGGAGTTTTTCCCATTCGGTCTTGACTTTTTCCCATAGGCTCCCCCCTGACAAAGTCGCAGATGGAGTAGTCGGAGAGACTTCCTCTTCTTCTGCTGGCAGGCGGGCTGGGAGCAGGGCAAAAGCTTTTAGCCGCATCAAATGGGAAATGAAAAGAAGCATCTCAATCCGCTCTTCCAGAGGGAGGGAAGGTAGAATAGAGAGCATAGCCGAAAAAAGCTCTTCCAAAGATAGATCTTCCCATCGTATTTGAGCTCTTTGCGCAAAAGTCAGTAGCAAATCATGCGGTCCCTCATAGAAGTCGGCGTGTATCCATACTTGCCCCTCTGCCCAGCGAAGCTCCACAAAGTGTAAAGTTAGAGGTAGGCGCTTTTTCCTTCGGTGCGCAGGCGCTGTACCCAGTCGCGAATACTTTGCTCTTGCGCCCGCGGCAAAATCAATAACGCATCCGCCGTGTCAATCACTAAATAATCCTCCAGCCCCTCTACAATAATCACCTTTTGCGGGTTTTGCGAGAATACAAAGGAGTTTTTTACGGACTTGAGGTAAGCATGGGAAAAGGTTGTATTCCCATCGGGGTCATGGGGTGATACTTCATGCAC
>CAZZMF010000317.1:0-1964 GCA_964655255.1 uncultured Sphingobacteriaceae bacterium | reverse complement strand
ATAGCATACAGTGAGCACGAACTGCCTAACTCTACCTTCGCTGCGAGGGTGGTGGCTTCTACGCTCGCTGATGCGTACGGGGCGCTGACCAGCGCAGTCGCCTCCCTCAAAGGACCTCTCCACGGCGGCGCTAACGAAGCTGTCATGTACATGCTCCTTGAAGCGAAAACGCCCGCCGGCATGGAAGCCCTCATTCGTCAAAAGCTCGCCCGAAAAGAACGCATCATGGGTTTCGGGCATCGGGTCTACATGCGCAAAATGGATCCCCGTGCCCAACTCCTCAAGGAAGTTCTCCAGACCCTCGTCTCCACCACAGGACAAGGTAAAGACCTACTGGAAATGTGCGAGCTGGGCGAGAAGGTCATGCATGCCGAAAAAGGTCTCTATCCTAACTTGGACTACTACGCGGCGCCGGTGTATTATCTTTTGGGCATACCGATAGAGCTTTATACGCCGATATTTTTTGCGGCTCGTACAGTGGGTCTGCTGGCGCATATTGTAGAGCAGCATAAAGAGAATCGCTTATATCGTCCCCGAGTTCTCTACAAAGGTCCCAGAGGTCTGAAAGTATGAGCAATCAATACGATAAAGTCCTGCAGGAGCTTGCGGAATATGTGCACGCTCCTGCCAGTTTTAGTGCGGAGGCGTATGAAGTGGCGCGCCTTTCTCTGATGGACTCCTTGGCGTGCGCTTTCATGGCGCTGGAGAAGCCTGAATGCACCAAACTCATCGGTCCGATTGTACCCGGGACGGCGGTGCCCTATGGAGTGCGGGTACCGGGTACAGCGCATGTAGTGGATCCCGTGCAAGGCGCGTTTTCTATCACGGCGCTAATCCGGTGGCTGGACTATAATGACACTTGGTTGGCGAAAGAGTGGGCGCATCCTTCGGATAACTTCGGGGCGATTTTATCAGTGGCGGATTTTGTCAGTCAACGTCGCCGAGCTGTGGGCGAAAAGCCTTATACAGTGCGGGATGTGCTTACCGCAGCCATCAAGGCGTATGAGATACAAGGGGTGCTGGCTTTGGAAGTGAGTCTCAATCGCCGGGGCTTTGACCATGTGCACTATGTCAAAATTGCCTCTGCAGCGGTAGCGACGCAGCTTTTGGGAGGGGACATGGAGGCGCTCCTAAGTGTCATTTCGCATGCTTTTATAGATGGGGCGGCGCTTCGTACTTATCGCCACTTCCCCAATACTGGTCCACGTAAATCCTGGGCGGCTGCCGACGCTGCCAGTCGGGGCACACGGCTTGCCTTCATGGCGATAGCTGGGGAAGTAGGTTATCCTACTGCGCTCTCCGCACCGAAGTGGGGCTTTGAAGCAGTGATACTTGGCGGGGAGCCCGTGCGCCTCGCTCGTCCACTGGGGTCTTATGTGATGGAGAATATCCTCTTCAAAGTCTCCTATCCAGCGGAGTTTCATGGACAAACTGCCGTAGAAGCTGGGCTTCGGCTACATCCCGCTGTCAAAGATCGCCTCGCCGACATAGAGAAGATCGTGATTGAGACGCAGGAGTCTGCCGTGCGCATCATAGATAAGCCCGGTCCTTATCGCAATCCCGCTGACCGCGACCATTCGCTGCAGTATATGACGGCGGTGGCGCTATTGTACGGCGAACTCACTTATGAGCATTATGAGGAGCCGATAGCGTCTGATCCGCGCATTCCTGCCCTTATTCAGAAGATGGAAGTGCGGGAAAATCCCGATTTCAGCCGCGACTACTTAGACCCAGAGAAGCGCTCTATTGCTAATGCTGTGCAGGTCTTTTTCCGAGACGGCACGGCTACGGAACGGGTACTGGTTGAATATCCAGTTGGGCATCGTCGGCGCCGAGCCGAAGCGCGTCCGCTACTGGAGGAGAAGTTTGCCCGGGCTGTAGCGCGCGTTTTCCCCGCTAAGCGTGCCGACCGCCTCTACAAGCTCATTGTAGAAGACCAGCACTTGCTGGACATGCCCATAGAC
>CAZZMF010000316.1:0-1968 GCA_964655255.1 uncultured Sphingobacteriaceae bacterium | reverse complement strand
CCCTTGCACCCCTAATGACCCCGACGACCCGCCTGCACTTTCTGGACAGTGGCGCTTCTCCAACGGCGAACGCTTCCTGATTGTGGAAGGGCAGGGCTTTTTCATGAGCAGGGAAATCATCCAGCTCACTGACAATATCCTCGTGTGGGAATATACTGGCGATGGAGGCGATCTGATACAAGAGACCTGGGTGCCTTAGGCAGGGGTACGCTCACGCCAATCTGCTCGTTCTGGGCCAGTAGAGATGCCCCAGACAGGTACACCGACGAAATCTTCAATAAATCGTACAAATCCTTCAAACTCTGGCGCATCCAGCGTCTCCCAGCCAGGGAGAGCTTGATACTCAGGATGTGTATCGCTGCCGCCGACACGAACTTTGACCTCTGGGAGTCCGCAGAGAATGTCAGCTTTTGTGAGTGTCAGATGCGTGACGCCATTGATGCGGACGGCGTACCGAAGCGCTACTAAGTCCAGCCAGCCGCAGCGGCGCAAGCGCCCTGTGGTAGAGCCGAGTTCAGCACCGCGGGTCTGGAGCCATTCGGCTTCCGCCCCAAAAACCTCTGTCGGAAAAGGTCCCTCGCCGACACGGGTAGCATAAGCCTTCGTCACGCCATACACTTGCCCAATCGCTTGGGCGGGCACGCTAAGCCCCGCAAGTACCCCCGCTATGGTGGTATGCGATGCCGTAACAAAAGGGTATGTCCCGGCAAAAACATCCAACATCGTTCCCTGAGACCCTTCGGCTAAAATGGAATCAAACTGCCAAAGCCATTCAGAGACTCGTACGCGCTGTAAGCTGCGCAGCGTTTCTATGCCCGCCCAGAAGGTATCAGAGGGCATAGGCGCTTCGTGCCCCGGAAAGCGAGCACTATGATATCGCGTAAGGTCTATGACCCGTTCAGAAAAGCGTTCATCTTCTATCCACCCCACAGGGATTCCCCGACGGGCATAGCGGTCCGCATAAGCTGGACCGATCCCTCGGCGGGTCGTACCGATTTTTTCGCCTTCAGCGGATACTTCTTCCAGCCACCGATGCACAGGTAGGATAATGTGCGCCCCCTCTGCAATCACTAACCTTTCCCGCACGGCGATACCGAGCCGTTCCAGTCCCGTTATCTCACGCAAAAGCACCTCGGGGTCTAATACTACTCCATCTCCAATCAGACAATAAACACCTTCATGAAAAATGCCAGAGGGGATTTGATGCAGGACGACTTTCTCACCACGATAATAAAGCGTGTGCCCAGCATTAGGTCCGCCTTGGAAGCGAGCCACTACGGGATACCCGCCCGCTAATGCATCTACAACCTTCCCCTTACCTTCGTCGCCCCACTGCAGCCCCAGAACCGCATCTACACGAGGCCACTTCACTGAATCGCACTTAGGGCGTCCTGAAGCGTGTCTCTAATCGGGAAAACCGTGTCTAAGCGCGTGATATGCAAGAGATTGCGAACATTAGAAGGCACATTGCACAAAATAAAGTCCCCTCCTGCCGAACGGGTACGAGAAAATAGTGTGATAAGAGAGCCCAGTCCTGAGCTATTGACATTCCGCACGGCGGACATATCCAGAATGAAATACTTCTGTCCAGCGTCTAACTGGGCTAATATAGCTTCTTTGAACTGCTGCTGGGTAGAATCGCCCATGAGGCTGCCTTCCAAACGAAATACTATGGCTTTACCTTGCTGCTCCTGCGTGTAAGTCATATTTAGGTCTGGATTGAAACTCATTTTTCCGCAAAGGTAGGGGTTTTGCGACGATTAGGACACTCAGGCTTTTCGCACTGCGCGTAGATAATCAACTCATGCGAGGTGGGACGCATCTGAAAGAACGTGCCCGCACTCTCTACGATCGGTCCGAGCCTCGGATCACAAAACTCCTCTATGTGTCCGCAGTCCATGCACAAAATGTGATCATGTTGCCGCCGTCCTAAGCTCCGTTCATACAGCATCCGTCCCTCCCCAAAGC
>CAZZMF010000315.1:0-1970 GCA_964655255.1 uncultured Sphingobacteriaceae bacterium | reverse complement strand
GCAGCTTGCGACCCAGAGTAATCAAACTCTGCCGCTTGCCCAATCACTATCGGTCCGCTGCCGATGATGAGTATCCGCCGCACCCCACAAAGGTAGCCGCCCTCATAGCTCAATCACCGTATTCTCGCCCAGATTCAAGCTGCTCTCGCGCCCCGTAAGCGAAGCATCCCCCCCAATCACCGACTCCCGCAGGAGCATGTACCGCACCCGACTGTGCGAACCAATAATGCTATCCTGCACCACTGTATCTTGGAGTTCTACCCCTTCGCCTAAGCTCACATACGGTCCGACAATAGATCGGTACAGCTTACACGAAGGCGGAATATGTACAGGGGGAATGATCACCGTATGAGGATATTCTGGGACTGGTTCGTTGGCTATGCGGTCCAATAGCAGCCGGTTGGCTGCAAGAAGGGTATCGCGCCGCTCACAATCCAGCCAATATTCCACAGAAAGCCCATAGAGGGAAATACCTCTTTCTATCATGTGTTGGAGCGCATCGGTAAGTTGATACTCCCCATGAGAAGTGCGCTTATGAGCAATAAGAAAGGCAATCGCTTCAAAGAGGGCATGGGTATCATGAATCAGATACAAACCAACGAGGGCTTGATTGCTGCGGGGAATGAGCGGCTTCTCAGTAAGCCGCAGGATACGCCCTGTGCTATCTACTTCCGCTATGCCAAAGTCCGATGGACGCTCTACGGGGGCAATCCCGATAAGATTGCGCTTATCTGTCTGAAGAAGGGTCCAATCCGTGCGCAAAAGCGTATCCCCTAAGATAATCAGCATGGATTCTCCCCCTTTGAAATGGGGCTCTGTCAGACCAATAGCATGGGCTAAGCCCAGCCTCGGCTCTTGATATACAAACTCCATCGTAAGCTGCCCTTCATAGGACTGCTGGAGATAACTTCGGACCTTTTCGCTTAGGTAGCCCAGCACAAAAACAAACTCCTGAAAGCCTGCGCCCACCAGTTCGTCTATGATGTGAGCCAGAAGGGGCTTGCCCGCAATCGGAATAAGGGGTTTAGGTTGGGTATAAGTGTGCGGACGCAAATGCAGCCCAGCCCCCGCCACAGGAATCACAACTCGTATCACATAAGCAAAGGTAAATGCCTATCTTGTTGCAAGAGGTGCGCTCTTTTCCTGTTTTCGTTTTTGGGCGGCGGCGCCTCACCCTCAGATAACCCAGTGAAGCGCAAAAAGGAAAGCAAATGCAGCGTTCCAATATGACTGCGCAAAACTTCGCGCCTCCCTAAAACTCCAACATCAAGGTTACGGGACCGTCGTTGAGGAGACTTACACGCATCATCGCCCCGAAGCGACCAGTCTGAAGGGGTATATCTGGGGCTTGTTTGTGCAGTTCGGCAAGGAAGGCTTCATATAAAGCGAGGGCTTTCTCCCCCGGGGCAGCATCCGTAAAAGATGGACGAAAGCCTTTCTCCAAGCGCCCATATAGCGTAAACTGCGACACGACAAGCAGGGCACCTTTCACATCGCGTACGGAGAGGTTCATTTTCCCTTGCTCATCCGAGAAAATGCGCAGGTGGAGGAGCTTATGGGCAGCTTTGGGGAGGATTTCCGTGGTGTCCTGCACATGGAAGCCCACCAGCACTAAAAGCCCTTTCTCAATAGCGCCGACGATTTCGCCTTCTACTTCCACGCTGGCATGAGCGACACGCTGGATAAGGAGGCGCATTAGGCGGGTGCGGATTTGAGTTCGTTTAGCAGGGCTAAATAAGTATGATAGCGGGCAGCCGAGATATCCCCTCGGCGCACGGCTTCTAAGACAGCGCAGCCCGGCTCATCTACGTGGAGGCAGTTATTGAAGCGGCAAGCAGTAAGGTGGGCGCGCATCTCTGGGAAAAAGTGCGACAGTTCTTGAGGCAAGATGTCCCCTGCCCGAAACTCCCCAAAGCCCGGCGAATCTATGACTTCACCGCCTTCGGGAAGTTCATACAACGCAGTGAAGG
>CAZZMF010000314.1:0-1979 GCA_964655255.1 uncultured Sphingobacteriaceae bacterium | reverse complement strand
AAGCGATACTCCACTTCGCGTGCGCGCCTTGCAAAGTCTTCTCCAAAAAACATCCGAAAAAAATCCGAAAATCTATCAAATCCCGGTATATCAACCCATTCTGATGAGCCTGTAGCAAAGTTTGCGCCCATTCGTTCGTACATTTGCCAGTTGCTGCCGAGCTGGTCGTACTTAGCGCGGGTCTCGGGGTTGCTCAGCACTTCGTATGCTTCTTGGATCTCTTTGAATTTCTCTTCTGCTTCTTTATTGCCGGGGTTGGCATCAGGGTGGTACTGCCGCGCTAAGCGACGATAGGCTTTCTTGATCTCCTCCTGGGAGGCGTTGCGGCTCACCCCCAGAATCGCATAATAATCCTTGAAGCCCACGGATGCCATATCCCTTAAAGCAAGGCAAAAATATCGCCCTGTCGGCGATTCGGCAAAATATCAGACTTTCTGTCATACAATCTGCCAGAAAGTCTCATTCAGTAGGCTGGTACGATTTATGTGGAATATTCACCATGCAACCCAATCAAAAAAAAAGGAGGTACCTATGAGCAGCCTCGTAAGATTGATGGACTGGACTGAATCGCTCCCTGAGCGATTTCGCACGATGCAAGAGATGATTGAACGCATGTTCAACGAAACAGCCAGCAACTTTACCCGATTGGACACCTTCGTGCCGCGGGTGGATATCGTAGAGACCGACAAGAGCTACGAGATCCATTTGGCTGCGCCCGGCATGAAGAAGGAAGACTTCAAAGTAGAACTGACCGAGGGACGGCTCACCGTCTCCGGAGAACGCAAGTTCCAAAAGGAAGAGGGCGACAAAAAGACCTACCATCGGGTAGAGACGCAGTATGGCTCTTTCATGCGGAGCTTCATCTTACCGGACGATGTTAAGGTGGATAGTATTTCCGCTGAATACACTGACGGTATCTTGAAGCTCTATCTGCCGAAGGACGAGAAGAAGGCACAAGTCGCCCGGATTGAGGTGAAGTAATCAGACTGGGTTATGCGTGCTCGGCGCCTGCCCCAAATGGAGCAGGCGCTATTTTTTTGTACTGTGGAAGCTTACGCACGCTTTCTATGGGAGGCGAAGATTGTCCAGGTGCGAACGAATCCCCCATGGTTTCGCTGGGCATCGGGAATAGAGAGCCCCATCTATGTAGATCATCGGCGCCTGTTGAGCTATCCCGAATGGCGCCGTTGGGCGGTTGAGACCCTTATGCGGAAGCTAAGACATTCCATGCCAAGCTTTCGGGCGGTGGTGGGCGTGGCTACGGGGGGTATCGCATGGGCAGCTTGGCTGGGGGATGCTATGCAACTTCCTGTGGGCTACGTGCGTCCCCAACCCAAAAGCCACGGTTTGACACGCCAAGTGGAGGGGCTTTCAACACCTATGCCTGTTTTGCTTGTGGAGGATCTGGTTTCTACGGGAGCCAGCCTCAGAAAAAGCGCAGAAGCATTAGAATCGGAGGGCTATCCTGTGGTTGGTGCAGCGACGCTATGGAGCTACGAACTCTCAGATGTAGCATCGCTCCTCTATCCTATATGCAGGCTATTAACTTTTCCCGAAGCCCTTCTCTATTGGCTCAAAGCCGGCTATCTCAAAGATACGGATGTGAGTTTCCTTCGAGCCTGGCACCGTCAAACCTCAGGCTCATAAGCGCTCCTTTCGTCTCACATGCAAAAAGTGATAAAGGGATTTTGCGTTTCCGCATAATATCACGGTTCAGTGTATAGAAAGCTTTGGCTTTACCTTTGCTAAGCTGTCATGCAGCGCTACCTTTTCACAGACCGCCACGGGACGCTTATAGAAGAGCCAGCCGATACTCAATAGGTAGATAGCTGTGAAAAGTTTTGATTGCTGCCCTAGGTGCTGATACCGAAGCATTCTATTTTTTTATTGTGCAGCCTTGCGGAAAAGAATAAGATACTGGCAGAGAATAGGCTACATGGGGGCGCGGCGGCGCCTTCGGCGCCGCCGCGCCCCCTCAA
>CAZZMF010000313.1:0-1983 GCA_964655255.1 uncultured Sphingobacteriaceae bacterium | reverse complement strand
CATATTTTGCTTTCTCTGAGGAACGAATAGCCGTAGCCCTCTCTGCTTCTGCTGATACCGTAGAAGTCGGGCAGCCTGTCATCTTCACAGCCTCCAGTCAGCCGGCTTCGGGAGCGTATTGGTGGAGCTTCGGTGAAGGGACCACTCGTACTGGCTCTGCTTCCGAAAGCTTTACCTATACGCAGCCGGGCACTTATACCGTATCCGTCACGGCAAGCGGCTGCAGCGATACCGCCAGCCGACGGGTCGTCGTTATTGTGCCTTTGCTTTTCACTATCCCAAATGTTTTTTCACCTAATAACGACGGCATAAACGATGTCTGGCGGGTAGAACTGCGTGGTTCAGTCAAAGCTCTTCGATGGTGGATTTACGACCGTTGGGGTGTCTTGATAGCCCAAGGCGAAGGATCGAATAGCCGCTGGGATGGCACGAAAGGCGGGCAACCTTGCGTCGAAGGAGCGTACTTCTATACCGTAGAAGTAGAACCGCTCTCAGGAGAGAAAATCATTCGCTCAGGCACGGTGAGCTTATTACGGTAGAGGAGGAGGGCTGGAAATGCAGAGTATATGAACGGTGCTTTGCGAGAGTGATGCCAAAGTGGTGCATTTCTTTGCCTTTTGGGGGGGGCGCGGCAGCGCCTTCGGCGCTGCCGCGCCCCCATGTAGTCTGCTCTCTTCCAGTATCTTATCCTTTCCCCAAGCTCGGACAATGGAAAAGCAAATGGGGAGCTTTGATATTAGTTTAGATTGGGACCGCCGAAAAAGCGCGGGCGCAAGCGCTTGAGTAGTTCTTCTTCTTGCCCTGTGAGTTGAAAAGCAAACTGGAGACTGGCACTGAGGAAGTGTTTGAAGTTGAGTTCTAAAAACGCCTGTGGAATATCAGACTCCGCATCTATATGAAAGTCCCCGTAGAAGTGTCCATTCCTCCAGAAGATGCGGGGCCAACGGCGCAAGGCATTCCACTGATTGACAATCTGGAGGGCTTCTTCCTCAGAGAGAGGGGGGACTTTGCCTTCAAACCGCACGACGAAGGCAATAACCTCCCGCATAATCCCTTCTCGTAGGATAAGCACCCGCAGTTGAATAGGCATCTCCTCTCCACTAAGCACAAGTTGGAAATCCCCATCCTCATCTACCATGTACCGCAACTCTAACTTTTTCAGCATCCGTTCGATGCGGCGGCGCAGCCTTTGTCCAATCGGGGGTTTCATAGGCAAAAAGGTTTAGGAGGCGATAAGGCGAATGTGAGGGTAGCGCAGTTCCCAGCCGAGTGCTTCATGCTATCAAATATACGCAAAGTTACACCTTTTGGAGGGCGGCCTTGAGGTCAGCTATGAGGTCGTCGGCGTCTTCTATGCCGACAGAGAGGCGTAGGAGCCCCGGGGTAATACCAAGGGCCAAACGCTCCTCTTCTGGGATAGAAGCATGGGTCATCACCGCTGGATGATTGATGAGCGATTCCACGCCCCCGAGACTTTCAGCCAAGGTAAATATCTGGAGGGCTCCCCAGAAGTTTCTGAGGTCTTCTACGCTGGCGACTTTGACCTCAAAGGAAATCATTCCTCCTGGCAGACGCATTTGCTGCTTGGCAAGCAGATATTGCGGATGGGTTACTAAGCCCGGATAGTATACTTTTGCCACTTTGGGATGGGTGGCAAGAAACTCTGCAATCTTTTGGGCATTTTCGCTATGCTTTTGCATGCGGAGGGGAAGGGTCTTGATGCCGCGCAGCACGAGAAAGCAATCCATTGGTCCTGGGACAGCGCCTACGGCATTCTGTAAGAAGCGCAAGCGCTGGGCATCTTCGTCGTTATTGAGCATGACGGCGCCCATCACGACATCCGAATGCCCTCCGAGGTATTTCGTTGCCGAATGGACGACTATATCCGCCCCCATCTCCAGGGGATTTTGCAGGTAGGGCGTGGCGAAGGTATTATCTACCACGAGCCGCGCGCCGTGGGCATGCGCCAGATCCGCCAATACC
>CAZZMF010000312.1:0-2012 GCA_964655255.1 uncultured Sphingobacteriaceae bacterium | reverse complement strand
CTGATAAGGCGCTCCCTTCCTCCTGTAAAGCCATAGCGGTGTCTGTCAAAGAGGACCGCGCCAGGGAGTCCTCGGAAAGCGCATCCCAAAAGTTTTCATCCAGTAAATCTGTCCCTTGGGCATAAAGCAAACCCATCAGGAGGATCATACAGACACGACGCACCTTACCCAAATGTACACTCTCATGCGAAAAACTCCCCTCAGCGCCTACCCATCCCCGTAGCAGCAAGCTAATCATTTGCCTATCTTTGCAAAAGTGAAACTTCTGCGGCTCTCCCAAGGAAGCGGACGCACTTGGACAAAGTGGCGGCTTAGGGTGCTCGGCATGAGCCTCCTGAGCCTATGCCTTCATGGGCATCCTTTGCCCGATACGCTCACCCCGCCCTGTACACTTACTATAGATACAGTACCTTGGGCTGTATGCACGGGAGCGACTTTTGATGTGCATTTTTCGGTGTCTGGGGGTTTTACGAGTTCGGACTCTTTCATAGTGGAGTTGTCGCTTCCGACAGGCGTATTTCCTAATCCACCCCTTATCGTGGGTACTGGTACCAGCAGCCCCATCTCAGTCACAATCCCCACCGTGCCCACAGGCAATCTCTATCGCCTTCGCATCACGAAAGTAGGAGACACCTGTATGGGATCCTCTCGCACCTTCTGGATCGTGGATATATCAGGCATCTCGTTTTTCTGCGAAGCGAACCCCTCCATAACGCTACGCGATACAGTGGAGCTTATCGCTAACGTGAGTGGATTATTCGTTTTGCCGTATGACCTCAAACTCAAAATAGACCCTGGCGATGGCTCCCCCGTTCTCGTAGACTCTAACTTAGGCTTTCCATATGTATATCGTCACTTTTATGCAGCGCCGGGTATCTACACGGCGCACTTTGTCTTAGAATACCATGCGCCCGGTTGTCGGAAAGAGTGTAGCACGACAGTCTATGTACCTATCTTGCGGATTGACAGCGTGAGCCGGGTCGTGTGTGCTGGAGAGTCGCTGCGGGTCGCCTATACACAAGCTTACTTCCCGCCGGCGACGGATTTTGCGATAGACTTACTGGATGGGACTGGACAAATCATAGACTCCGTCCTCTCTCCCCCAAACTCTTCCAGCGCATCTCTGTATTTATACCCTTCCCTTGTGAGTAGCTTATACCAGGTAAACGTGCGCGCCCGTACAACGCCACCTCTGCGTTCCGATACAGCCATAACTGAGGTCATCAACCTGCAAAATCTCATCTGTAGCGCTTCGCCTGCCCTTCAACTGCCCGAACATCCGATCACCTTCTCTCTCTCAGGAACGGGGCTACCAAGCGGTCCTTTCTCGGTGGAGATAAACTTCGGGGATGGGGGGGCACCGCTCCTGATAGACACTGTATTGAGCTTGCCGCTAAGTACGACGCACAGCTATCACCTTTCCGGAAGCTATACGGTGAGCTTCACAGTCAAACATCTCCTTTCAGGATGCGTAGCTTACTGCTCCACGCAAGTCCAGATAAGCGGTACTGGGCTTTACATTCTCAACCTTCATCCTCAAAAGGTATGTGGCGGCGATAGCCTCACTATAGCGTATGTGGCGCTGGGCTTTCGTCCTATTTTCGCCAATCTCTACGAAGTAAGCCTGCAGAATAGCAGCGGACAGACTTGGTCGCTCTGTACCATGCCCAGCCAAGCCGCCCAGAGTACCCTGGTATGCCAAGTGCCCCCCGATATGCCTCCGGATACCTACCTCGTCAAGGTACGGAGTACTGCCCCATTATACGAGAGTGAGGCTTGGCTACTCGTCGTCGCCGGCTCGCCCGAAGCCGAGTTTGACATGCCGCGTCAGGCATGCGCCGCAGAAAAAGTAACCTTCCTCAACCGCTCACGCCGAGCCTCCTCCTACCAGTGGGACTTTGGGGACGGTAGGAGGAGTTCAGAAGCTTCCCCTACGCATATTTACGATAGGGCGGGTGTGTATCCTGTCAGACTCACGGCGCATGCGGATGCGCACTGCACCCACACCGCGA
>CAZZMF010000311.1:0-2027 GCA_964655255.1 uncultured Sphingobacteriaceae bacterium | reverse complement strand
TGCATCCACGGTCCAAATCGCTATCGTCAGCCACAAAAGCATTTCACGCCCTGCGTAGCCCAACGGCTTCGCCACTACGGGAACTAATAGCGCCAGCAGCCCATTCAGCCCCAAGCCACCTATCCCCAAAATCCGCAAGATGCGCCAAAAACTCGCTCCCAAAGCTTCCCTCTGGGCAAACCGAAAGTATGCGGTCTCCATTCCCAGCCCCGTCGCTATCAGCCCAAATACCATCCATGCGTATAGCTCTGACAGCCGTCCAAACTCCTCTACAGGCAAGCGATGCACATATAGCGGCGTCAAAAGCCAGTTGAGAAAGCGCGCCAAAGCACTCGTTAGCCCATACAATGCTCCATGATATAACAGCCGCCGTAGCGACACTCGTCAAAGATATCACCCTCCCATGGGGAAGGGCTTTATGGCATACCAGATAACCCTATGCATGCCAGTACCTCAGACCCAGAACTCATGAGACACAAAAGGAAGGCAAAACCAAAGCCTTGGATTTGCTTTCTTTTTTCACCTCGCCGACATGGTATCTGAGGGGTGGGGGCGGCGCCTTCGGCGCCGCCCCCACCCAAAAACAAAAACCTACACGGCGCTTCAACATAAATCCAAGTTTTGCAGCCCCCTGTCAAAGCACATGATGCTTAATGCATTTATCAGTAGGGTCAGAAGCTCACTACCTATGTATATTTGCGGGCATGGCGATTTCACTAACGAGATGGGTCCTACTACTTTCCCTCAGTACAGGCATTTTACATGCTCAAAGGTCCCAGCGCTCAATAGAGCGACTTTACTATAAAGGCAAGTACCAAGTACTTGCGGGCGATAACCCTAACCCTGACAGTCTCCGTCCTCAGGCTTTGCTGTATTATGCGAGTAGCTACTATCGCTTAGGGGAAGGCGAGAAAGCGTATAATCTTTATCAGCGTGCTTTCAGCCAAATGAAGCTTTCAGAAATCCACCATCCATTCCTGACGGAATATGGTCGCTTGTGCTTGGAGCGAGAAGATGCTAATACGGCGATAGCTTGCTTCACCGAGGCGCAGAATCAAGCTAAGTTCTCTGACTCTTTATCTCTAATAGGTCTGTACCTCGGATACGCCAATCAGTTGAAAAATGTGAGTGATCCAGTGCCAGAGGGCTTTCGGTGGGTGGCATATAACCTATCCGAGCTCAATACACCCAGTCATGAGTATTCTCTCTATATTCATAAGGGCACGCTATACTTCATCACCCGACGCGACGCAGAACGGGGAAGCGACCCGACTGATCTTCTCCCTCATGAAGCGCTGTATTGGAAAAAGCCTGAGGAATCTGCTCCTAAGCCGATTGGATTTTATGCCAAGCGGCACGAAGGCATAGCAGGATTCATACAGGATACCTTGGTTGTATATCGTTCGGCGCGTCGACGAGGCGACTTTTACATTGCCTATCCTAAGGACGATGGATGGCGAGAGCCCGTTTTCTGGAAAGCTTTTCCAAACTCCCGGAGAGGTAGTGAAGATGCCCTCTGCGAAGACCCTAAGACAGGTGAGATTATTTTCAGCTCTGATCGTAAGGGCACAAAAGGGGGAAAAGACCTCTGGGTCACTCGCCGCTTACCTGATGGGAAGTTCGCTAAACCGCAAAATCTCAGTGCCCTTAATACGCAATACAACGAAGATGCTCCTTTCATCGTGGGAGATACGCTTTACTTCTCCCATGATGGTCCCACTTCGTTGGGTGGATATGATATATTTTTCAGCGTGCGCCAGCCAGACGGAGGATGGGGTCCTCCGCAGCGTCTGCCGCGCCCCTTCAATACCCCCAGTCATGACATTTACTTATTTTTTCTGCACCCCGACTCTATCTACCTCTCCTCCGATAGAATAGGCGGTAAAGGCAAAATGGATCTCTACCTTATTGTCAAAGAAATGCTCCCGCCTGTTCGTGTTGAACCTTCTGCGCCACGAATCTATGTCTACACGGGAAGAGCTTACGATGTGCGTACAAATGCCCCCGTGGAAGCCGCTATTGTTTTG
>CAZZMF010000310.1:0-2032 GCA_964655255.1 uncultured Sphingobacteriaceae bacterium | reverse complement strand
TCTCGCCGACCTTGAGATACTGGCGCAGACCAACTTCGGCGCTATAGCCGCGCTCTACTTTCACAAAGGGATTAGGTAAGACGGTGATGCCGCCGGCTCCGGTCGCCGTGAAGCGCTCTGCCACCGATGGACTGCGAAGCCCTTGCCCAATAGAAGCCCGCAAAGTCGTCCCTTGAAACGGTGTAAAAGTCAGCCCTCCGCGAAATATCGGCTCCTGTATCGTGGTAAGTTGTACTTCAGCGGGGATGTCGCCTTTTACGACTCGTCCGCCCTGAATCTTTATGCTGGTGTCTCCTCTAATGTCCTCATATTGATAACGCACACCAGCGCTGAGGTGAAACTTCCATATATCTATCTCAGCCTGGGCGAAAGCGGCGGCTTGCCTACCGCGAGCGCGCCCGAAAACTTCCTTGGCATACACCCGGTTTTCGGTGTAGTTGGCGCCGATGATCACCTTGCCCCACTTTTGGAGGTTATGGATGTATTGATAGTCATAGTAGTGTAGGGTAGCGCCACCCGATTGCGGGGTGCTGAGGTCATTTACGGTGCGATAATGTCGCCCTCTAAGCCAGTGCCGGTGTCCGCCCGGCGTCAAGTACGAGATAAATGGATCCACCATGTAACGCTGCAAGAGTTGATAGGTGAGGAAGCCGTCGCCGGGGAGGTTTGCACGGTCAGGGAAGCTGTCCCATGCAATATACGTCGCGCTGGAGTCTATGTTGGCTTGGAGGGTGACGCCGTATTGAAGCCCCTCTAAGAAAGGGGCATTATGCTTGATAGAGATCCATGTACGGGCACGATTGGAAAAGCCCTCTTTCCGAAAGCCAGTATCCCGGATAAGGTCCAAGAGGGTTGTAACTTCCCAGTTTTCTACGCGTTGGGCATGGACGATATGGGCTGCACTAATCGTAGCGCTACTGCGCCCGTCCCAGTCGCCCACTGGCGGGCGCGGCGAGTCAAAAACCTGGTGTTGCAGACGCACCACCGTCCGCGGCTGAAACTTCACATCTTCCGATACGACATTGATGATACCCCCCAACGCACCCGAGCCATACAACACAGAAGAAGCCCCCTTGACGATCTCTATCTGCTTGATATTGTCCACCGGGATAAGGTCAAACTGCGTACTTAGCCGGTCAGGGCTCATCATCGGCAGCCCATCCAATAAAAGGAGTACTCGCGACCCTGCCCCATAGGTGTATCCACTGCTACCCCGAATGCTGGGTTGGTCTTTATTAGTGGAGACGCCCGGGGTTTGTTCCAGCGCTTTTATAGGATCTACGGAGGCGAGATTCTCTACCTGCCGCGGGCGCACAAAGTCCATGGAGACCGACACCTGTTCAATCTTTTGTTCGTACCGGGCGGCTGAGACGACCACTTCTGCCAGTTGGGTACTTTTCGCCAGTAGCGGAATCTCAACCACCAGTTCGTCTTTGTCTGGCTTTGTTTTTAGCAGGAAGGTCTTTTCCTCGTAGCCCTCGTAAATAACTTGCAGCTTGATGGTGGGAGCTTTATCCACCTGGACCTCAAATCGTCCATCCAAGTCGGTCAGGGCTCCAGCTTGCCCATCGGCTACGACGACCTTAGCACCGATTAGCGGTTCGCGGGTAACCTCATCCGTAATGCGACCCTTGATGGTGAGCCTCTGCGCAAAAAGTAAGCTCACCCAACCTGCTGCGAGGAAAGCAAACTTTCTCATCGCAGCGAATATAAGGAGTTTGCTTTACTGCCAGCTACGCAGGTAGAGAACGATGTTGGAAACTTGGGTATTCTTGAGATAACCGTGAGCGGGCATGACGCCTTTCCCTGCCCGGATGACAGAAACCCAATAGCTGGTATCAGGATTCTGGATAGGGCGGAGGGAGGGGGCTTTACGATACTGAGAGCGTCCATCCGCCCCATGACAGCGCGCACAGAGGGCTTCGTATAGCTTTTTACCTTCTTCCACTGAAATCTCGCGCGTTCCTATCTCTGCCACGCGCTGATCCTCCGAACGCAAGAGCAGGTCTCGCTGAAGGGAGATCCCATACAC
>CAZZMF010000309.1:0-2036 GCA_964655255.1 uncultured Sphingobacteriaceae bacterium | reverse complement strand
CTCCATAGCTTGGGACTGCTGACCCTCAAGCCAGTCCTCTACATTGCTAATATAGGCGAAGCCGACCTACCCCACGGAAATGCGTTGAGTCAAGCCGTAGTGGCTGCTGCGCAAGCGGAAGGTGCATCCGCATTAGTCCTGTGCGCCAGTGTAGAAGCGCAGCTTGTTACCCTCCCCCCAGAGGAGAGAAGGGAGTTTTTAGCCTTGTATGGGCTGGAAGCCCCCGCCCTACCCCAGCTTATCCGGGCAGCTTATGACCTGCTTGGGCTAATCACTTTTTTCACGGCAGGACCGAAAGAAGTGCGGGCATGGACGGTACGCGCAGGGACTTCTGCCCCCCAAGCCGCCGGCGAAATCCACTCCGACATAGAACGGGGCTTTATCCGGGCAGAAGTGATCCGGTTTGAGGACTACATTACCTTCGGCGGGGAGGACGGCGCCAAAGCCGCCGGCAAAATGCGCCTGGAAGGCAAAGACTACCTCGTTCAAGATGGCGATGTGATTTACTTTCGTTTCGCTGTGTGACACCAACGCTGCGTCCATGCTTTCGCCTTCGGGTGCGGCGGCACCGCACCCCATCAAATAACCTATCCAACGCTCCCCACCAGTAAAGCACAATAAGGGGAAAAGCAAATACAAAGCCCTGGTATGAACATGGGTATCTCCGCATCGCCCGCCCCTCCCTATACTTGCAATAACCTCCTACTTTTGACCTGTGCGTACCGCTCTGCGCATCTTCGCCTTTGGAAAGCCTGCCGCTTCTCGCCTCTCTGTCGCCATAGCCGCTTTTTTCCTCTTCAACCTCTTCAATATCTTCTCCCTGGCACTCATCATTCCTTTCTTGGAGATACTTTTTGCCCAAACCGCCGAGCCCGCCCCCTACCCGCATAGCTTCTCCGTAGAAGGTTGGAAAAAGTACCTCTTCTACCAGCTATACCTTTTCCGCACTGAAAAAGGCGCCATGGAAGCGCTACTTTACTTCAGCATCGCTATTGCTTTGGCTATCTTCCTCAAAAATGCCTTCCGCTACCTGGCGGCTTGGCACATGGTGCGCTTTGAAAATACGGTCATAGAAAACCTCCGCAATCGCATATTCACTCATCTGACGCAGCTACCCTTGGGATTTTTCATTCGGCACAAAAAAGGCAGACTGCTCAACTTAGCCACGCAGGATGTGCAGATTATCCAGGAGGCCACCATCGGCACCATATACAACCTCCTCAACGACCCCTTGACGATGCTCTTTTATCTCGGAGCGATGACAGTACTCTCATGGCAGCTTACGGGCGTCTCGCTCTTGGTGCTTCCGCTCACAGGCTGGATGATCAGTCGCTTAGCTCGTACCCTGCGCCGTCGTGCTCATCAGGGACAGCAGCGCATGGACCAAGTGATAAGCATCTTAGATGAGTTTCTCAGTGGGGTCCGCACAGTGAAGGCTTTCGGTGCCGAAGCTCGGGAACAGAAGCGCTTCATCCAAGCAAATGCCCAATACACCCGCTTCATGACGGCTCTACGCCGCCGTATGGAACTCGCCTCCCCCCTTACAGAAGTCCTGAGCGTGCTGGTAGTGCTGGGGCTTTTGTACTACGGGACCTTTTCAGTGCTGCAAGGGTCCCTAAAAGCGTCAGAGTTTATCACCTTCATCGCCATTTTCGGGCAGTTTCTCAGCCCGATGAAGACCTTCAATCAAGCGCTGTCTCGCCTGCAAAAGGCGATTGTATCCTTTCGCCGCATAGAGAGCCTGCTCCGACAGCCAATCTCTGCCGAATACCAGGAAGGCTTGATGCAGATTACATCTATACGACAGGGGATTCGGTTGGAAGGAGTATCTTTCAAGTATGGGGAAAAGGAAGTTTTACGGGGAATATCGTTGGAGATACCAGTTGGCAGTCGGATAGCGCTTGTGGGTCCTTCGGGCAGTGGCAAAACGACTCTGGCAGACCTCATAGCAGGCTTTTACCAGCCTACGGAAGGCGAGATATGGATAGACGACCGCCCCCTGCGCCAGATAGACCCGCGCTCGTATAGAAAGCTAC
>CAZZMF010000308.1:0-2036 GCA_964655255.1 uncultured Sphingobacteriaceae bacterium | reverse complement strand
AACTGGGTGGGGGGTTGAGTCGTCCAACGCCGATTTTGCTTGTAGGTTTGCCGGAGCCCCCCCGCAATCGTCGTCTTACCTTGCGCGTGCCTAACATCCGCCTTAGGCTGGCTGAGCTGGAAGCGATGGAGTCTCTCATCAGCGAAGCGCTCACGGAGGCTCGGAGCAGTTCTGTCTGGTCGGATAATGTGCGCGTGTGCCCTTATATCGGGCTGCGTCCATTTGAGGAAGGGGAAACTGTCTTCTTTCATGGGCGGGAGCGACATATTGGACGGATATTGGAGCAGCTCCGGGAGAAAAAGTTTATCATGATCACCGGCGCTTCTGGAGACGGAAAATCTTCCCTGGTCTTTGCAGGCGTATTACCAGCGCTGCGGGCTAATCTCGTCTCTGCCACTTATCCAAGCTGGGCCATCGCTGCCTTTCGCCCGGAGAAACAACCCCTCACTAATCTCGCCACCGCCCTCGCCGGGGCACTCGGCTACAGTGATACCGCTCGGGTAGAGACCCGTCTATCATATGGCTTTTCCGCTTTGGTGGACCTGTACAAAGAATCCCCAGCCTACATAGACCCCACCAGTCCAGAGTTTCTTCGGCTATCTGATGAGGAAAAACTCGCCCGCTTGCGGGAAGGGCAGAATCTGCTCATCCTCGTAGACCAGTTTGAGGAGTTTTTTACAAACGAAGAAAACTACTCTGGTGGGGTAGCTTCGCCTCTTGCCCAGATCACCGTGAATGTTCTTTCCGAGACTATTCGTATCGCTCAGCGGGAGGACCTACCCATCTGGGTCATCTTTACGATGCGGTCGGACTTTATTGGGCAGTGTGTGGCGTTTCATGGTTTTGCAGAGCTTATCGGAGAAAGCACATACTTCGTGCCGCGTCTGACGCGAGAAGAGTTTCAAGCAGTCATAGAAAAACCCGTAGAACTCAACGGGGACCGCATTACTCCGCGCCTTACTCAGCGCCTCCTCAACGACTTGGGAGACGGGATAGACCAACTCCCTGTGCTCCAACATGCGCTCCATCGCATCTGGCATGCCGCAGACTACGGAACGCAGCCTTTGGACTTAGTGCATTATGCGATGGTGGGGGGCATCAGCCCAAATAAGCTCTCTGAACAAGATCGCCCGATTTTTGAGCAGTATTTAGCATCGCTGCCCCCGCAAGAGCGTAGCCTCTACCAGAGCCCACGCCTGCGAAATGTCCTCAACTTCCACGCTGAATGGCTCTATACCCACTTAGACACGCTGTATAAGAAGCGCTACGGACAGGAAATGTCCTTAGACCTGCTTCAACGGGTAGTGGCGACCCTTTTCGTATCCCTCACTCGTATAGATGAAGGGCGGGCGGTTCGGGCGCGTCTGTCGCTACAACAAATCACGGATATTTTAGGATTGGAAGGCTTCACGACGGAGGAAGTGGCGAAGGTAGCTGCGCTCTTTCGCACGCCAGAAGTGAGTTTTTTGCAGCCCGGCTTAGCCGAGGGCGAATCCTATCTCCTCAGTCCCACAGACACCCTCACCATATCCCACGAATCGCTGATCCGGAACTGGGATCGCCTCATCCGCTGGGCAGAAGCCGAAGCTCAGAGCGTGCGCATTTTCCGAGAGCTCAAGTTCCAAGTCCAACGCTGGCTTGAAGCCCAGCAATCCCCTAAGCTTCTACTCAGTGGGGGCGCTTATCAGTATTTCTCCGAGTGGTATTATGAAAAGCGCCCGAATCCTGCATGGATGCGGCGATACATTCCCCCAGAGGAGCTTGTACCCGATGTAGAGCCTTTGACGCAGGCGATAGCGCTGCGGGATGCGATAGAGCTTTACCTTGCCCGCAGTAAAGCCCGCATAGAACGCAATCGCCGCCTTCTCCTGCTGGCGATGGGGGTGATTACCCTACTGCTTTTGCTGAGCTTGGTGGCGCTATACTATGCTCAGGTACAGCGGGTATTGGCAGAGCGCAGTGCCGAAGAAGCTCGCCGTCAAGCCCAAATCGCCCAAGAACAGCGCGCCCTCGCTGAGAAAAATGCCGCCGAAGCC
>CAZZMF010000307.1:0-2041 GCA_964655255.1 uncultured Sphingobacteriaceae bacterium | reverse complement strand
GCGAAAAGCTTCAATCAGCGATATGGGTCGGCAACTCGCTGGGGGGACATTTGGCGCTGCTGATAGCCCACCAACATCCAGATGCCGTCCGGGCGTTGGTGCTCACAGGCAGTTCTGGGCTATTTGAGGAAGGGATGGGGAGTTCGTTTCCAAGGCGTAGCAGCCGAGAATATGTCGCCGAGCGGGTGCGCTACACTTTCTACGATCCGCGGCATGCCACCCCGGAGCTCGTAGATGAGGTTTTTGCCATCGTCAACGATAGCTATAAAGCCCTCCGCGTCCTCAAAGTCGCCCGCGATGCGCAGCGCCACTTTATCGGACCGCTCTTGCCACAGATCACGGCGCCGACCTGTCTCATCTGGGGGCTCAACGATACCATTACGCCGGTCTCCACTGCATACGGCTTTTATCACCTCCTGCCTAATGCCGAGCTTCACTTCATAGATGAGTGCGGTCACGCGCCCATGATGGAGCATCCGGAACGGTTCCATGAGATATTGGGTCGGTTTTTGCAGAGAATTTCGGTATGAGTGCCCCTGGACTGACCTTGGTCTCTCTGCTGAGCCATCGCCGCTTGGGAGTGCAGCTCACGACCCCAGCTCGGCGAGCCCGCAAGCTCTTGCATAAGTACCCTCACCTATGTCATCTGCCTATCATCTCGGAGGATAAACGCTACCTTGCCCTCCTTCCTAAAAACGCCCTTCACAAGGTCCCAGCCGATACCCCCGTAGAAAGCCTTATGTGGGTCGCGGTGCCGCCCCTCCCGCCTTATGCGACGATTTATGATGCGGTTCAACAGATGGACTTTCATAAAGTGTCCGAAATACCCGTAGCTACGGATGAGGGCACTTACATGGGGCTCATCACCTCCAAAGCGCTGCTGCACTGGTGGGGGCAGCTTGGCGCGGTTCGTGAGCCAGGCACCGTAATGGTCTTAGAAGTAGCCCTGCGTGACTATTCTCTGGCAGAGATTGCCCAGATTTTGGAAAGTGATGAGATTCGCATCCTCTCCGCATATCTGATGCCCCATAAGTCGGATCTTCATCGTACGTATGTCGTGCTTAAGGTCAATAGCATTTACCTCAGCCGGAGCATCGATCTTTTGGAGCGCAAAGGCTACACCCTTGTCGCCCTTCATGGGGATGCCCTGATGGAGAAACAAGCGCGGGAGCAGCTTTCAGCTCTTTTGCGCTATTTAGACATCTGAATGCTGCGCATAGGTCGCATACATATTCTCACTGATGCGAGCGTTCAGCAGCGCTACTCTCATGTGGAGTTGGCGCAAATGGCGCTTCAGGCAGGGATTCCTACGATCCAGTACAGACGAAAAGACTTTGTACGGGAGCACCATCTGGCTGAAGTGATAGAGATTGCGCGGCTGGCTCGCCAACACCGCGCCCAGCTCATTATCAACGACTATCCCGACATCGCAGTAGAAGTAGGGGCGACTGGCGTGCATCTGGGCGAGAGGGATGCGCCGCTGGAGCAGGTGTTTCACCGGCTGCCGCCTTTTGTGGTGGTGGGCGCTACGGTGCATACCTTAGAACGCTATGCGGCTATAAAGCATCTGCCCCTGGCGTACGTAGGGGTAGGACCGGTATTTGAGACGCGGACCAAAGACCCCGGTTATCCTCCCTTAGGGGTGGAGGGATTGCGAACGTTTGTGGAGGCGATAGCCCATCCTGTGGTAGCCATAGGCGGGATTACGGTAGAGCGGGCGCGCCAGCTCTTTGAAGCCATCCCCAAGCTCCATGGCGTAGCGGTACTCTCAGCTTTTTGTGCAGCGGATGACCCCGTAGCGGTAGCGCGAGAGCTTATGGCACTCCTCCCCTCAGAAGGATAGCCGGGTACTTTTAGGGCGCGGGGCGCTCTATCTTTGCTGCGTGCAAAGGCAAACATGGATAGGGGTATTCCTCATCACCCTCTTGATGTTTTTGTGGACTCTCTGGATAGCCCATACCAGCCTACCCTCGTCTAATGCGCCTGTCGCTGATACGACAGTTTCATCCTTCATTTCTAAATCCGACACACTTCCTAAGCC
>CAZZMF010000306.1:0-2049 GCA_964655255.1 uncultured Sphingobacteriaceae bacterium | reverse complement strand
ACGAATCTGACAAGCCTCGTGTTCGATTACGCGGCGCGACAGAAGATTGCCGGCGTGCATATGAACTTCTTCTTCGTGGAGCAACTCCCCGTCCTCCCGCCTTCTGCCTACACGCTGCAGGATTTATGCTTCATCGTCCCGCGTGTGCTGGAGCTGACCTACACTGCGTGGGATTTGGCGGCTTTTGCGGCTGATGTGTGGGAGGAAGCGGATGAGGGGCTGCGCGCTGCCCTAAGGGCGCAGTGGGAAGCCAATCGCGAGGCTACTGGGGGGGTTGACCCGGAGCCGCCGGCTTGGGCGGAGGGCGTCAGGGTGCCCTTTCCGCCTTTTCGGTGGGATGAGAGGCGCCGCGCCGAGCTGCGCGCCGAACTGGACGCTTACTATGCGCGCCTGTACGGACTGTCCCGAAAGCAGCTCCGTTATATCTTAGACCCCGCAGACCTCACCGAAGAAGAACTGAGGGACATCTTAGACCCTCGGGAGGCGGTGAGCGATCCGCTGGAGAAGCAAGGGTATGCGGAGCGGGTCGCCAAGAGTGCGTTCCCGGGCGAGACCTTCCGCGTGCTTAAGGAGAAGGAACAGCGCAAATACGGCGCCTATCAGACGCGAGCGCTGGTGTTAGCGGCGTGGGAACGGATTGTCAATGAAAAGCATGCCGTATGAATACGATATTTGATTTGCACGAGCGAGTACTGAGGGACTATCAAGACTTTGTGCGGTCGTTTATTTTTATTGGGGATGAGCGGATGCGGGCGTATGTGGAGAAGGCTTTGACGGCGGATCAAGCGCTATGGCCCGAGCCGATGGTGCAGGTGAGCCCGGCGTATGCCTTTGGCGCCACGGTCAGCGACCTGGCTGAGGAAGGGGTGATAACGCCGCAGACCGCCAAGATCTTTTGTCGCAGCGATGGGACGCCCATGCGTCTCTTCCGTCACCAAGAAACCGCTATCCGCAAAGCCGCGGCAGGGGAAAGCTTCGTCGTAACCAGCGGAACCGGCTCAGGGAAAAGCTTGTGTTACTTCCTGCCGATTGTGGATAGCTTAGTGCGAGCGCCGGGAGCGCCTGAGCGCGTGGCTGCTCTCATCATCTACCCCATGAACGCCCTCGTCAACTCCCAGTATCAAGCCCTGCTTACACTGAAGCAGCGCTACGAGCAGTGCACGGGTGAGCCCTTTCCGATACGGTTTGCCAAATATACCGGGGAAACGACCGAAACGCAGCGGCAAGCCATGCGGGAGCAGCCGCCCCACGTGCTGCTGACAAACTATGTCGTGGCAGAACTGCTACTGGTGCGTCCAGAAGATCAGCGCTTTTTGGACGGGATAGGCGGGGGGCTGCGGTTTTTAGTTTTTGACGAACTGCATACATACCGTGGGCGGCAAGGCGCCGATGTAGCGATGCTGGTGCGCCGCCTCAAAGAGCGGTGCGCAGCGCCCTCCCTCATCCATATAGGGACGAGCGCTACGATGGTAGCCGCCCGCCAAGGAAGCGCAGAGACTGAGCGCCAAAGTGTAGCGGACTTTGCAAGCCGATTTTTTGGGCATCCCTTCACGGCGGAGCAGGTGATAGAAGAGACGCTTGTGCCTTTTACGGAGGGGGGACCGCCTGAGCCCGCGGTGTTGCGGATTGCTTTGGAAACGCCCGTGCCCAACGATCTGATGGCATTTCGTCGGCATCCGCTGGCGCGCTGGATAGAGTATGAGCTGGGCATCGAGCCCCAACCCGATGGTCGCTTCAAGCGCCGCCTTCCCCGCCCCCTCTCCGAAGTAGCCCAGCAACTGGCACACCTCACCCACGCTGACCCCGCCTACTGCATGACCCGACTGCGTGAAGTGCTCTTGCACGGCAGCACCCTCCAACTGCCCGACGGTCGCCCCGCCTTCTCCTTCAAGCTCCACCAGTTCATTAGTCAGGGGCATGTGCTCTACGCCACCCTCCAAAGCCATGCCGACCGACAGTTTTCCATGGATGGGCAAGTCCAAGCCGCCAACGGCGCGCTCTTTATCCCTGTCAAGTTCTGCCGGCACTGCGGGCAAGACTATTACCACG
>CAZZMF010000305.1:0-2051 GCA_964655255.1 uncultured Sphingobacteriaceae bacterium | reverse complement strand
GAGAAGAACCGCGATATTATGGAGAGTATCACGTATGCGCGGCGCATCCAAGGGGCGCTATTGCCGGGCAGTGAGGGGCTCAGGGCGCTTTTTCCAGATAGCTTCGTCCTTCACTGGCTGCGCGATGTGGTAGGAGGGGATTTTTATTGGTGTGGGGAAGCGCAGGGGCAAAAAATCGTCGCCGTCGTGGATTGTACAGGGCATGGAGTCCCAGGGGCGTTCATGACCTTTCTCGGCTACACACTCTTAGAATCTGCCATACGCGAAAGGGGCTTGACAGACCCAGCGCAGATCCTTCACTACATGGATGCGCGGCTTAGGCAGCTTCTCTCTGGTCAGGAAGCCATGCAGGATGGGATGGACATCGTCTTGTGTAGCATCGATCCCCAACGCCGTATAGTGCGTTTTGCAGGCGCTCATAGACCGCTCTTTGTATATCGCCAAGGGCGGTGGGAACTCCTCCCCGGTACGGCTGCAGGGCTGGGTGGCGCTCCCTGGTTAGATAAAGTCAAAAACTTCACTACCCATACCTTTTCCTATCAAGAGGGCGATGCTCTCTACCTTTACACGGACGGCTATCCCGATCAGTTTAGTGCTGATGGGCAGCAGCGCTACTCCCATCGTAGATTTAGGCAGTTCCTCATGACCTGGGCACATTTGCCGATGTCCGAGCAGTATAACAAGCTTTTAGAAGAGCTCAGTGGATGGATGGGGGAAAGTTCGCCTACCGATGATATCACCGTGGTGGGTTTGCGTTTGTGAGGTTTATCTATCTTTGTAGTGGTTATGGTCGCGACGGATTCGGAGTTATTACATGAGTCCGCCCTTGGCTATGCTTATCCGCTCTATCGGAACATGCTGGATAATAGCATAGTTTTTATGTACCATGGGCCTATCACGACCGATTTTATGGTAGATGTTCTCAATCTTGTTGAATACAAGCTAGAAGACACCGGAGAGCAGCGCAAGGTTAGTAAAAAGCTCTTCAATATCATGGTAGAGTCTTTTAGCTTAGGCGAAGATGCTGGGCGTGGAGAAACGGTGCTGGTGGTGCGGCAGTTGCCGTATTTGTACTCGGTCAGCATAGGACGCCGCATCGCCAGCCCCTCTGTATATCATGTACGCTCCTTCATAGATTGGGTCAACACCCTCTCCCCAGAGCAGCTTCGCGAAGCTTATCATGACCTTCTCCAGAGTAGGCCCACCCATCTTCCCACGCAGGTCGGGGGGATTCCTACAATCAGTATCTTAGACTTAGCGCGAAAGTCGCATGATGTTCTTCACTATGCATTTGAGTATTTGGACGATGTAGACTCGTTTTTCTCCTTGGAAGCCCGTATCAAGAAATCTAACCAATAAAAAACGAATATGGAAGCTCTACGGATTGAGGCTACCCACAAAACTCCACGGGTCATACTGGATCCAGAGAACGGCATATTTGAGTTCTCTGGGCGGAGTATCCCGGAAGATTCTGTGGGATTTTACACCCCGATTTTTGAATGGCTTGAGCAATACGCCAAGCAGCCCCTCCCCGTTACGCATGTGCGGTTTGATCTGGAGTACTTCAATACAAGCAGCTCCAAAAACATTTTGGAAGTGCTTAAACGCCTGGAAGCCATCCATGCTGCTGGGCATGAAGTGCGCGTGACGTGGTATTATGATGAGGATGATGAGGATATGGAGGAAACAGGGCAGGATTATCAAGCCCTTCTTGACCTTCCTATTGAACTCTCGGTCAAAGTTCAATCCTGACGACTATGAGCATGACGTATAGTTATTACAAAAACATGCAGCTCAATAACATCATCTTCGTGTATCAAGGTGAGGTTACGGCAGACTTAGTTTCGTCCATTCTGCAAATGGTAGAAAACAAACTGGAGGGCGAAGGTGAAGACCGCAAAGTCAAAAAGCGCGTCTTTAATGTCATGGTGGAATGCTTGCAGAATGTTTATCACCACTTAGATGCACTTCCACCGACAGACCCCTCCAATCCAGTCCGGGATAAAACCGCTCTTCTGATGATAGGGCGGGAGGAGAAAGACTATTATATC
>CAZZMF010000304.1:0-2063 GCA_964655255.1 uncultured Sphingobacteriaceae bacterium | reverse complement strand
TGCTCAGTACAGGGGCGACGGGGGGATGGGTCAGCCGACATGGACGGTATAAGCCCATCTTACTCTGGAGCGGACTGGCACTGCTGAGCATATTCACCATAGCGACTTTTGCATTACCAAAGGCATTTCCGACGCTCTGGCTATCCATCGCCATGGTCATCACTGCGCTGGCACTGGGACCCTTTCAAGCCTTGCTCAGTGTGATTGGTCAAAACGACGTGCCACGCAACCGAATCGGCTCAGCTACCAGTGCTTTACAGTTCATGCGGCAGGTGGGGTCTACCCTGGGGCTGGCTATGGTCAATCTCTTGTACCTTCTGGGCATGCAAGGGCGCTTGCCCACACCGGCGGTGATTTTGGACGGGATGCGCTGGGTGATGGGGGGTGTCGCTGGCTTTGCTCTTATCATGACCGTTCTGATAATCTTTCTGCCTGACCAAAGGCTTCGGCGTACCCATTCCTCCGAGGAGGCATAACTTTGCGCCGTGCTTGCCCTCTGGCGCAAGGAAACGCTCGCCTTGCTGCATTCTTTGATTGCGTACCTCACTTGGGCGATTTTTTTGGTGGGCACCGGGCTTTTCATGTGGGTATTCTCTGGGAGCGTCGTCCAAACTGGCGCCGCCGAAATGGACGTATTTTTCAGCGTAGCGCCGTGGTTTTTGCTTTTTCTCGCCCCGGCGCTGACGATGCGCAGTTTCGCAGAAGAGTTTCGTACAGGGTCTTACGAACTGCTGGCGACGGCACCACTTTCCCGATGGGCAATCATCCTGGCAAAGTACCTCGCCGTGGCAGGCGTATTGGGCTTTGCCCTCGTGCCAACGGGAATCTTTTATGCCTCTATCTCTTGGTTAGCGCAGCCGCGGGGCGCTGTGGACCATGGCGCTATCCAAGGGGCATATATCGGGCTCTTTGGATTAGGCTTATGCCTCGCCGCACTGGGTATATGGGCATCTACCCTGACGGTTCATACGATTATCGCATTTCTGATTGCGCTGCTGCTGGGCTTTATATGGCTAATAGGTTTTGAGTTTGCGTCAGAACTCCCCATCGGGCGATTTTTACAAACGACCTTTGCTCAGCTCAGCTTGATGGAACATTACCGCAGTATCAGTCGGGGGGTCCTGGATAGCCGGGATATTCTGTACTTCCTCGGCGTTATTGGGCTGGGGCTTGGGCTGGCACATTACCAACTGTCGCGACGCCATCCATGAGGGCTTTTATCCACCTTCTCATTCTCCTTGCCACTATCCTGCTGGTGTATCTCGTGGGGCAGCGGTACTTTTTCCGCATAGACCTTACGGAGGAAAAGCGCTATACCCTCTCTCAGGGCACACGAGAGATTTTGGGGCGCTTACCGCAAGCTGTTTATGTAACGGTGTATCTGGAAGGGGATTTCCCGTATCCGATCCAGCGCTATAAGCGCGCCGTAGAAACTATGCTGGCGGAGATGCGAGCGATTGCTCCGAAGCCCTTCAACTACACCTTCGTCAATCCCTCAAAAAATCCCGACATCATCAAGCTCTTCAAGCAGCGCGGCATCCAGCCCATCCCTATCAACGTCCGCGTCTCCCAGACTGAGACCCGCCGGCAGTACATGTATCCCATCGCCACCGTGCGCAGCGGACAGCAGGATATTTGGATAGACCTTGTGAAGGGGCACATGTACCCTAACGGGCAAATAGACCTGCTGGAAGCCGAGCAGGAAGTGGAATACAAAATCGCCGCTGCCTTGCGCCAGATTGCCGTTTATGGCGAGAAGCCTATCTTAGGGATACTCTCTGGGCATGGCGAATATACCTTGGCGCAAATGCCCCAACTCGCAGCAGAGTTAGAGCGGTTCTATCGCGTCTTGCCCGTACGAGTCAAAGAGGGACAAGCCCTCGCCCCAGCCAAAGCATACCTTCCAGAGAGCTTGCAAAAACGATTAGAAGGGGATGGCTTTGCGGCTATTCTCATTATCGGTCCGGACAGTAGCTTCACCGAACGAGAAAAGTACGAACTGGAGCAGTACCTTTTGCGGGGGGGGCGATTGCTGTGGCTTTTGGACCATCACCGCATCAATC
>CAZZMF010000303.1:0-2083 GCA_964655255.1 uncultured Sphingobacteriaceae bacterium | reverse complement strand
AGGTAGAACGATGCGGCAAATATGCTTCCATCGCCACGCGTATGCTGTGCCCATAGGGGACCCACCGTACTTTGCCGCCCTTGCCTTCTATTTTCAGCATCTCCTCCTGAGGGTCTATGTCTTCTATGCGCAGCCTGCAAGCTTCACTGACCCGCAATCCTGCCCCATATAGCAGTTCTAAGAGCAGTTTATTACGCAAGCTATGTCGGCGATCCATGGGATAGCCGTCTATGAGTTGGCGCGCTTCTTCGGGGGTAAGGTAGGTAGGCACCTTGCGCCAAAAGCGGGGATTTTCCCAAAGGTTAGACCAGTCTTCGCTCAGATAACCTGCTTCGTGCAAAAAACGCAATAGACTTCGGAGAGCAGAGAGCTTCCGAGCGATGGTGATGGCTTGCCATTCGCTGCCTTGGGCTACCGTGGCGAGTTTCTCCTGCAGAGCCTCCTGCGTTAACTTCATATCTAAAAAGGGCTGCATATCCCGTTGATACGCCTGCAGGGTCGCCGGGCGCAGCCCCCGCTCAATCTGCAGGTGATGAAGCCACTCTGTCAAGATACCTTTGGTGAGGTGAAACGCATCCGCATTCTCCATGGTCCAAATGTACCATACATCGGACAGGGACGCGAGCCGCAGTGGTATGGACATACGCCTTGGCGCACCTATTACGAAGCCCTTCAAGCAAAGTATGCTTCGATAGTAGCGCTGACTTATTTAGAAAGCCCGCATGAGGGGCAACTGATTGAGTGGATATGGGAAGTGGAGCAGTATGACGGGCTGATTCTCAATCCGGGTGCGCTGGCACACACGAGTTTAGCGCTGTATGATGCGCTGCGCGGCTGTGGGCGTCCCTGTATAGAAGTGCATTATAGCCAAGTGTATAAAAGAGAAGGCTTTCGGCAACGACTGATCACCGCTCGGGCTTGTTTGGGGGTCATTAGCGGCTTGGGCTGGATGGGCTATGAACTGGCGCTCCTTGCACTGCTGGCTCACGCCGGCACAGATAATACATCCGAAGGAGTACGCCTCCTCCCAATAAGCCCTATCCTCTGAGCGTACCAGACCAACCCCATCCCCAGTAGGAAGCTCCCCCAAAAGGCTACCGTGAGAAATAGCACAAGGTGGGGATCTTCTGGGTAGAGGGGCTTATACGGCGGCTGGATGATAAATATCGGACTGGCATACACCCGCACAAAATCTTCGCGGCGCCCTTTCTCCTCTAATAGGTTTGCGTATGTCTCTTGAAGGCGCACGAGACGACTCTCCATGCTCAACACCCTGTCATATTGAGCAAAAGCCTCCGGCGTGGGTATAGAAGGGGTACCCGCCCCATGCTGCCCGCTGGTGATGATGCGATATTGCGTTCGGAGCGCCGCCAGTTTCTGCTCCAAAGACTGGATCTCTTCCATAAGCTCGCGCAACTGTCGCTCCTTTTCAGCAAGGGCTTGATCCATTCCTATGATATCCCTACAAAACCCTTCCACCTTTCTTTTGAGAAAGTCAGCCACTCGGTAGGCAAAATCAGGCGACTTATCATATACGCGTACGGTGATGGTGGCATTTTTTGTGATGCGGATCTGTATGTTATCGTGCAAGAGAGACTCTAACTTTTCGGCTCTACGGCGCGGATTGGAGATTTTGTCCAGACCATAGTGGGCATAGAGCTTGAAGGTATCTACAAGCTCTTGTCGCAAAGAAAAGGAGTGCAGATATCCATAAGTTCGCTCTAAGTCGCTGGCGCCTCCGGGGACAAGGGCTGCCGTCCTTAAGAGAGGTGATGCCATGCTAAAGTCCGGCGGTACAAACTCCATCTCGCACACATAGGTATCCCCTTTTGCCAACTGCACATAGCCTACAATCACCGTAAAAAGCAGAGAAAAGACAAACACAATAGGTAGGTACCGCCTAAAGGTATGCAGGTAGAGAGAGGCGGTTTCCCTGAGATTTTCCATGGGTTAGGAAGCTTGTTGGAGGAGATGCATCATCCGTAAGCGATGGAGTTGATGGCGATAGAGACTTAGTAAAGATAGTAAAATAAAGGTCAAGCCGCCTGATATTACACCCCATCGCAGGGGACGAGGATAAGCG
>CAZZMF010000302.1:0-2085 GCA_964655255.1 uncultured Sphingobacteriaceae bacterium | reverse complement strand
GGGGTGAAGCTGACAGGGGGGGGCGTGGCAGGAGCTACAGCTCGCAGGCTTGATTGATTCTCAGAGTTGGTGCTCTTGCAGCTCCAGAGTAGCCAAAAAAGCCCGATAATGCTCCAAAAGGCTATGCGCATAGTCCGTTTTCAGAAGGGTTTCGGTGAAAGTTACGGCTTCGTCCAGAGAACGGTAGAGGGTAGCGCCGGCGGCATTGCGATGCCCGCCCCCGACATCAAAGCGCTGCGCCAGCTCATGACACGGAAACTCCCCTACACTGCGCAGGCTAATGCGGATACTGTCCGGGTACTCCTTAAGTACCACGCTCAGGAGCACGCCTTCCAGCGCAAGGATTTGATTGGGCAGGGTCTCTATATCTTCCCATGTCGCTCCAAAAGTCTCCAAGACGGAGGCGGGCACAGGGAGCAGCATCACCGGCAGCCCCTCTATCTGCCGAAGGTGGTGCTGAATAAGGTAAGTCTGCAATCGTAGCGCAGAAAGCTTTTTCCGCTGGAAGATGTAATGATGAATCGCTTCCAGAGGAAAAGGGGGCGTTATGAGTTCTGCAGCGGTGCGCAGCGTGTGAGGCGTCACGCTTCGGAAACGAAAGCCCCCGGTATCGGTGACCATCCCCGTATAAAGCGCTATTCGTGCAGGTAGTGGCAGCGAATGCCCATACCAAGGATGCAAAACCTCTGTATAAAGGAGCTCTGCCGTCGCCGCCGCCTCTACCCGCCAAAAGTTCCACCGCCGGCTCAACAGCTCACTATCTGCATGATGATCTACCCAAATGAGCCGTTCAGGGTCTATGAGCGCTTTTAGGTCAGGAGCGATTCTATCCCACCGCCCAAAATCCACACAGAAAAATATATCCGCTTCTTGGGCAGCCTGCTGTATCGCTTCGGGGCTTTCGCTCCAAATCTGGATGTGCTGCCATCCAGGCAGAAACTGCAGGTAGGTAGGGACAGGGTCGGGCAAAACAAGCGTCACGGACTTGCCCCGGGCGGTCAGTGTGTGATAAATGCCCAGGAGCGAGCCTATCGCATCGCCGTCGGGCTTCGGATGGCTCAGGCAGAAAACACGCTGGGCTACATGTAGAGCTTCCTGCCAGGTGAGAGTGCCTTCCACTGATGCGAATATACGACCTCTACGGGGCTTAGCGCCAGAGCCAGAGGCGATGGGTTTGGCCGCTAACCTGCAAAAGGTACAAGCCCACAGGGAGACTTTCCATGCTCACTTGTATCGGACCGACTCCACTGTGCAGTATGCGCCCGTTGGCATCGTAGAGGGTGAAGCTTTCGCCGGCTGGGATAGAGAGCTGCTCCCCTTCCCATACGAAGGGGATGGTATGATTCAGCGTTTGACGAGCCAGCGCCCGCTTCGTACCAGAAGCGGCCTGCGCATACAAGATAACCTCATACACCCCCGGGGTCAGGGCATGGAGGGCTTCTCCCGCAGCGGCAGATGCCAGCGGATATTCTACAGTCGTTACATCCCCTCTTCGCAGGAAGTGCGCAGTGACTTGCTGGATCGGCTCGGCGCTTTCTATGAGCCATTCATGCCGCAGCTGACCAGTCGGCAGGGAGACCATCCGCCAGCGCAGCAGGCGTATATCTGCCAGCGGACAGGGGTCGTAGGGAGAGAGCGAAGCCTTATACAGAACGCCTCCGGGCGCACCAGAGGTCGCCCCACGATTCAGGCGGTCCGGACCAGCAGGGATGCAGTTAGCTCTACCTGTATTATCACAGCCATTCATGTTTTCTGCATCGGGGGTAAGTTCGATGCCATTGGCTCCGCCTGCGGTCTGGAGAGAGACCCCTGCGGGAAGGTTAGCTGTAGAAAAAACCACATATCCGCCCCCCCCACCCCCGCCTGGACCATGATCTGGGTAGCAATTACATAAACGAAAACTGCAGTTTTGCCCATCGGCGCCACGCACATCTATGGTGAGGTTTCCTGCATAGGTATTGCAGAAAAGAGCGACGGCGCCGCCCGCTCCCCCGCCGCCACCGCCGTCATTCCCAGCAAAACTGACATTTACCTGATTACACCCATCCCCGAGGTTCTGTACGCCCTGTGCCCCCCGGGCGATGA
>CAZZMF010000301.1:0-2094 GCA_964655255.1 uncultured Sphingobacteriaceae bacterium | reverse complement strand
TTTATACTCTGGCTTTTCACGGAGTCGCCGTTGCATGCTGGGAGCGGCACCGGATTAGGGGAGATAGACCTTCCTCTGCAAAGGGAACGCACTACGGGCTTTCCTTTCATCCAAGCCTCAGGCGTCAAAGGAGCTCTACGGGCTTACCTTCGGCCTGCCTTGGAAAAGGACCATCACCTCGCTATTTTCGGACCAGAGACCACTGGGGCACACGAGCATGCGGGGGCGCTGGCGATAAGTGATGCGCGGCTACTCCTTTTTCCTGTGCGTTCGCTGGTAGGGGTATGGGCATGGATTACCTGTCCGCTTGCTTTGCATCGCTACGTGCGTGATTGTGAGCGAGCAGGCGTGAAAGATTCCAATATCCCCCCTATACCTACCCCATCAAAAATGCAGGCTTTCGTCACCAGTGAAAATGAAATAACGCATAACGAGCACCTCATTTTAGAAGACCTTGCTTATAAGGCTGCAGTACGAGATGAGGTGAAAAGCTGGGCTGATCACCTCAAGGGGATATTTCAGGAACTGCCAGACTTCTGGCAGAAGTCGCTCCACAAGCACATCGCTATTCTTTCTGATGAGGACTTTCAGTTTTTCGTGGAGAATGCTACAGAAGTTATCACTCGAGTCCGCTTAGATCAGGAGAGTAAGACCGTCGCCGAAGGCGCCCTCTGGACAGAGGAACTCTTACCTGCAGAGACGCTGCTGTACACTGTGGGGCTCATGGAAGCCTCTCACCAGCACGAAAATGGAAGACCAAAGTTTCCTGCTAAAGACTTGATGAAGGTATTTGAGGAGAAGGTGCATAATAAGCGCTTGCAACTTGGAGGAGATTCTACCCTCGGACGGGGGTGGGTCTTCGCAAGCCTCACCACTAATGGTAAATAGCTTATGAGTACGCAGGAAGAAACACTTTCTTTGGGACAGCGCCGTGCGCGACATGCCTGGGAAGCTATAAAGAGCGCAAAAGATAGAAATAGAGAAGAGCTTCGTTCGCTGGTGCGGCGCGTGCCTTCTCTGATCCGTACGAATGGCTTCGGACAGACGATAGCCTTTTTGGCGTCAAAGAAGCAAAATGAGCATGAATGGCTGCTGGGACAACTGACGGATTGGCTACTTAGTAAATCGGGCTTTTTTTCTCCGGTCAAAACCATATCTCTCCTCGAATGGCTCACCACAGAAGCCACCATGTACGACTATCGCCGTGCTACTGCCGAAGCCTTAGAATACCTACGCTGGCTGAAACGATTCGCCGAAGCTGAACTCTCATGAACCGTCACAATCCTGAGCAAAAGCGTCGAGGTAATCCTGAGGAGGCAAGTCGGTCTGCATTTCTTCCCCTACCGCAACCATTTCACAATCTTCATAAAGAGGGGCTTTTTAGCGAAGATACTCGTCAGCCTCTCAACTGGGGCTTATGGGTGCAGCGATATGCCCGCTGGGAAGTAAAAAATAATAAATACCAACTCACTCAGTCTGCCAAAAAGCATGCAGAACTGCTCGGGCAGAATAAGCCTCATGACCTATATCAGGGGATTCTCCGGGCATACGAAGAGCGATTACAGAAGGTCGGTGCGCAGGTTCGCCGGTATATTTTGCGTAGCCGACTGGTGATCGGCCTGGGTGGAGCAGATGTACGGGAAGTCGGCTTTACCTTTCATCGGCATGGCTTTCCATACCTGCCTGCCAGTTCTGTCAAGGGGCTGGCGCGAGCGGCTGCTCAGCTCCTGGCGGGGGCTTCTGAGGAGACGATTCATGAGATTTTCGGCTGGGCACCCGATCCCCGAGCGGGGCGTCCAGATGCCCATATTGGTAAAGCGGTTTTCTGGGATGCCATACCCCTGCCCGAGCCGGATAAACCCCTGTTGGAGCTGGATGTACTCAATCCGCACTTTCCAGACTATTACCGTTCAGCGGGTGAAGAACCGCCCGGCGAATGGCAGTCGCCCGTGCCGATATTTTTTCTGGCGGTGCCGGCGGGGACGGCGTTCCTTTTTGCAGTTGGAGGGGAAAAAGCGACAGAAGCATGGGACTATCTCCACTTAGGACTGACGGAGCTCGGCACAGGCGCTAAGACGACGCTGGGTTATGGAC
>CAZZMF010000300.1:0-2111 GCA_964655255.1 uncultured Sphingobacteriaceae bacterium | reverse complement strand
CTATCTAAATCGGTGAAGCGTAAAAAGTGAAGCAAACGCCGGACTTAGGTCATAACAAAAGCCCACAGCACTCACAGTCACGAAAGGAACCCACCCAGAGCCCCAACTACACAGAACTCGCCTCAGGATGTTCGTTGGTCTCAGGGCTATCACTATTTTGACTTTCAGTGGGGGCGCTCTGGATAAGGCGCATCCACAAATAAGTCCCAAGCCGAGGACCGACGGCTTCTATCCACTCAAGGATTTCCTCACTTGGTGGGGAGGCAAGGAGAAGTTCTGCGACGGCGATAGTTTTTTGAGTCGCTTCACTCACAAAAGGCACGTACAAAAGCGCAGCCGCCCGCGGCTGAAGGAGGGCGGTTCTGGGAATATCAATATGGGCGGGCGCAGGCTGTATAAGGTGGAAGGTTTTCGTAAGTTCTGCTGTGCGGAGGATAGGGGCTTTGGCGACTACTCCAACGCGCTGTGGGAAGCCATACGCGGCTGCGACACGCCAGGAGTTTGCTTCTTTTATGTAGAAAAGTCCCCCCAGCAAAGGCAATTCCTTAGTGAAGGAGTCAAGTACCTTTTGGCAGAATATAGGCACTTCCTCAGTATAACCAAGCCGCATCAGCAGTTCGTAGCGGCTGAGGAAGGCTTCTTTTTCGGCGCGCTTCTGCTCCTGAGCGCGCAAGCGCTGAGCTTCAGCCAGGGCCGCTTCGGCTTGGCGACGATTCTCCTCTGATATCCTCAGTTGATTTTCCAGCTTTCTGGACAATTCCTCTTGATTAGCTAAAGCGTCTTGTATTTCTCTCTCCCGATTCATGAGCCTAAGTTGTATGTTGCTATAGGTCATCACTCCAACTCCGACTGCAAGCCCCATCGCCACGGAGAGCAAAGCGAACCTTATCGCTCCATGAGTTATAGAGTTAGCTGGATAGATCGCTACGTACGGATTGAGCAAGCTAATCGCGGCGCTGATAATGCTAACCAGTACTACAGTCCAAATCCCATATTGCACCTCCTCTCTGTGAAGCAAAATAATATGCCCCAAGCCAGCTGCGAAAATAGCCCACCATAGAAGCCCACTATTTGGAGGAGTAACGACAAGGCATTCCATAAAGAATGGCAAGATAGCGAGCTTTATCAAAGCCAAGCGATATACAATATGTCCAGAACGATATAACATGTACAACACAATCCCGCTAATCGCCGTAAGTACGACATAGGCCCAGAGATGAAGTTTTGCAAAGTCTGCCGGGACGGCGGACGCTTGAAGCCTATTCCATATGATGTTGGCGCAATAGCCAGCGAGAATCAGCCATCCAATAAATCGGGCGCGGCGCATGAGGGACTCCCGTTCCATGTGTGCAATGATATGGCTTTCAGGTAAGAAAAAAGTAGTCGCTGCATGGCGGGACGGGCAGCCTCCTTGCTATAACGACAGTCTCACGAAGGCATTCCACACCGGGAAATCAATCCCACCCGGCACCCACTGGCGGTAAGGACTGAGATGAGGCTGATAACGAGTTCCCAGAGCATTTTGCACGCCAAAAGCGAGCCATCGCCGGTGTATGGTCAGGTTCAGGAGTACATAGCCGGGGGTCGGGACTTCTGTGTCGTACAGCGTATAGGCCCGATGCTGTGGAGCATATAGAAGAAGCTCAGGAGAAAAAGTCCAGTCTCGCCAGCTATGTCGCCATGCCAGCCGCATTCGCAGGGGTGGGATCCGTGGGATAAACCGTTCGGCGGGGTGGCGCTGCGCCAGAAATTGCCCCAGGGTATAGCTTATGCCCACTGTGAGAGTTTTACTCTGCCATTCTATTTCGCCGCCGGTGAGGAGCGCTTGCCGCACACCGTAGGTAAAAGCCGCCCCCACTACTGTCGGGAGCGTATCCGGAAGCCGCTCAGCGAAAATGTAGACAGGAAAGTACTGCACAAAGGGACGCAGTTCAAAACCTTTCAGCATGAAGAGCGCTTCGGCGGTATAGGCTACTTCCACAGGCAGGTCGGGGCGTCCGTATTCGTAGCGTTTAGCGCCTTCATGGAAACCATCTGCCCATAGCTCCGCTGGATGAGGAATCCGAAAACTGCGGGTCAATCGGGCGATCCACCAGCGCCGAGCATACGAC
>CAZZMF010000299.1:0-2130 GCA_964655255.1 uncultured Sphingobacteriaceae bacterium | reverse complement strand
CAGGTGGTGTATAAGGTACCGCTGCGTCCGATTCCGCGTACCCGCTATACCTTGGAGGTGAAGGTGCCCGATAATCCTGCGCTGAATGTGCGTGCCACTACGACGGTGCCTTCGCCGCCGTTTATTGCGCGCCCTGAAAGCATCATTTACCTCGCAGGCTCTCTTCCTGCTTATCCGGTCATAGACCTTACGAAACGATACACTATCCAGTTTTTCCCTCAGGCTAATATCCAACTGCCCTCGCTGGCGGCGGGATATGAGCTTACTTTCTCTTTCACTTACGGGGAAGTGCGAGGTGGAGATACACTATGGCGTACTTTGACGATTGGTCCGAGGCGACTGGCTCCCTCCGCAGGCACCATTCAGGCCTACACCCTCCAAGCCAAAGAACTCCTCAGTACCGCTTATGCTAATCTGTCGCCTTTCACCTATCCGTATGTCTATGACAATAGCCGCTTGAGTCGCGCATGGGCTATCTATCTCTCCGCTCTGGATACCGCCCTCTACAACTACTTACGCGTGAATGACCCCGCTACAACCGACTTCACTACCGTCAAGCCTGAATATACTAACATAGAGAATGGACTTGGGGTATTTGGGTCTGTGGCGACGGCACAGCGGTTCTTTCGGATAGATAGCTGCTCGGAATATCTCCTTCGTCTGAATGATGCCCCACGCCCTGCCGGTCCCTGCAGCTTAGAAGAATAAATGCGCGTACGGTGGCTTATATTCATTTCTACGGTGATTGTTGCTTTCCTGGCAGCGGTCTCCATCTACGGACGACATCTCTCTAAGCGTCTCCTCCAGCAGCAAGTCCACATCATTCACCTTTACGCTTCTGCTTTACGGTACGCTGCGCAGGCACCCGATGAATGCTTGCAGGATTTTTTTTGGGAATACATTTTCCCGCCGGGGGGGACGAGCCCGCGGATTTTGATTGTCCCTCTCGTCCTCACTAATGAAAAAGGCAAGGTCCTGAGCCATAACCTTCAGGATTTACGCATCTCGCCCCGGGGACAACATATTCAGGACTTTCTGCCCTACCTTAGGGCGGACACAACCGAGTTTCCTCCTATAGAAATCCCATTCACTGCCGAGCGGTCACTCAAAATATACTACGGCGAGCCTCTCATCTTGCGTCAGATACGATGGATGCCAGTCATAAGTTCAGGTTTTGTCGTTTTAGCGGGGATTATCTGGATTAGTTTTCTTTATACTGCGCACCGTTATCGTCAGGACAAGCTCTGGGTAGGACTTACGCGGGAGACGGCGCATCAGTTAGGCACGCCTTTGTCAGGGCTTATAGGTAGCATAGAACTGCTCAGAGAGTCCCCTGAGATGCTGGAGCGCCTACTGCCCCGCATGGAGGAGGATGTAAAGCGTTTGGAGGAAATAGCTGATCGCTTCTCTAAGATTGGGATGGAGCCTCGTCTGCGACGGCAGGAGCTTGGGGCGGTTATGAGTCAAATCATACAATACCTCCAGCAGCGCATTCCTAAAAGTGTGCGTTTGACTTATATTCCGCCGGCGGTGCCCTTGTATCTACCTTTCAACGAGACTCTTTTGCGCTGGGTGATAGAGAATCTTGTTCGCAATAGCGTGGATGCGCTACCGCCTCAGGGTGGGGATATTACAGTCCGGGTACAAGTCCGTAAGTCCGAGGTCTGGATAGATGTGGAAGACACGGGTAAGGGGATTCCACCGACGCAGTGGGAGGAGATTTTTCGTCCGGGCTTTACGACGAAGGGGCATGGGTGGGGTATTGGACTGGCTTTAGCCCGGCGGGTGATAGAGGAGTATCACGGGGGGGTGATTTTCGTGGCACAGAGTGGGCTGGGACGCGGGACGACGATACGCATCAAGCTGCCCATGGAGCGCCGCTTGTCGCTATGGCACCGTCTGCGAAGCGGAATAGCCCTGCGTCTGCGTGGTTTGTTGCGCCTTCTGCGCCGATAGGCAAGTTCCCCCCTTTTTCTCTAACATTGCACGGCATGAAGCTCCACGAGTATCAGGCAAAAGAGCTTTTGAGCCAATACGGTATCCCCGTAGCAGGGGGCTACATTGCTGAGACTCCCGACGCTGCCGTAGAAGCTGCCCACAAAATAGACCCTACGGGTAAAGGTCCTTGGG
>CAZZMF010000298.1:0-2137 GCA_964655255.1 uncultured Sphingobacteriaceae bacterium | reverse complement strand
AGCGGGATATTGATGGCGCCTTTGAGGTGTCCTTGGCGGAAGGCTGTCGCTGGGCGTGCATCTACTATGGTGATGTTGCGGTTCATTGTTTTGGCAGAGTCTACGGTGAGCTTGCCGAGGACTTTTACGCTTTTGAGAGCTTCTTCGTAGCTGGTCGGGCCTCGGCGATTGACCTCCACGCTATTCGGGAAGTACTTCGGAATGTGGGGCTGACCAGTGACGAGCGCTTCGATAAAGGTCTTCTCATCTGCTTCATGGGCAAGGATAACTGCCCAGTTGTCCATGCGTTCTACGCCGATAGTGCTGGCGTTGAACTGCTTGAGGGCTTTGCCGCAGAGGGTACCTGCGCCGTGGGCGGGATACACCAGCGTAGAAGGCTTGAGGATTTGGAACATCCGACGGAGGCTGTAATACATGTCACGTGCTTGGTCTTCCCGCTGCTTTTGAATGTTACCAGCTTTGGCGCGCAAGTCAGCCCGTCCGACATCCCCGATGAAGAGCCAGTCGCCCGTAAATGCGGCGTATTCCCGTCCATCCTCATCGTACAGGACGTAGGTGATGCTATCGGGCGAATGTCCCGGCGTCAGGTAGGCTTTGAGGGTTACTTTGCCGACCTTGATTTCATCGCCGTCTTTGAGGCCTTTGTAGGGAACGGCAAGCCCAATCAGCTCACTGGCGTACACCGTCGCCCCCGTTTTCTGAGCAATCGCCCAGTAGCTACTGACGAAGTCCGCATGAGGGTGCGTCAAACAGGAAGCGACGATTTTGGAGTTTGTAGCTTCCGCCAACTCCAGGTAGGGCTTTTCGTTCCTGCCCGGGTCTATCACTGCCATTTCGCCATCGCTGATGATGGCATACCCATACTGAGCCAGAGGCTCGTCAAAAAACTGCTTGACTATCATAGTTGCAAGGGTTTGGTTTAGCCTCTTTCGTACTCAAAGCCTGCTTGGATGAGGTCTCCGACGCTTCCTGCGTTGAAGGCTTCAAAGCCTTTGGCGCGCATGAGTCCCACGGCAGCTTGGCTTCGCCCGCCAGAGGCGCAAAAGACTATGTATGTCTTGCTTTTGTCCAGCTTCTCTACCTGACGGTCAAAGCCGTTATAGAAGTCTACATTTTGGGAGCCTTTGACGCGCAGTTGACGATACTCTCCAGGCGTGCGCACATCTAAAAGCACAACCTTGTCAGGTTGCGCATGATACTTTTCCCGTGCTTCTGTCGCTGTGATCCGCATAGTTGTATGGTTTTTGGTTAGGATGCGTTATTCAGTTGGAAATCCGGCTTGGGCTACGGCTCCAAACCCACCGATATTATAGGCTTTGAAGCCGTGTTTGCGCATGATTTCGGTAGCGCTGCCACTTCGTCGCCCCGAGGCGCAATGCAGGTAGTAGATTTTGTCCTTGGGGAGCTTTTGAATCGCTTGCTCAAAGTTGTCGTAAAAGTCTATGTTTTGCGCTCCTTTCACATGCCCACTCTGGTACTCCCCGGGGGTACGGACATCTAAGATTACGATCTGGTCGGGCTTTTCTTTCCAGCGCTTGTAAGCCTCGGAGGCTGGGATAGCTACGGGCTCTACCTGCTGTAAGGTTTGGTCGGATGCAGTGCCTGTTTGCACTCTTCCTTGACTGCAAGCCCACCCTAATAGGGCGAGTGTTACTATTGCAACTTTTTGGCTCATACTTATGCGGATAAACAAAAAACAATTCGCCCTGAGTTCCCGATGGGCGCTCAGGGCGCATAAATGCCTGAAAGGGAAGAGGAAATGGTATTCTCAGAGTAGGAGGCGCTCAGGCTCTTCTAAGAGCAGCTTTAGCGTCTGGAGAAACTGCGCCCCTGTGGCTCCATCTACTACTCTGTGGTCGCAGGAGAGGGTCAAGCGCATGCGCCGCTCTACAGCGATCTCGCCGTTTTCTCGGACGACGGGCACAGGTTGGATAGCACCGACCGCCAAAATAGCGGCTTCGGGTGGATTGATAACCGCTGTAAAGTCCTCTATGCCAAACATCCCGAGATTAGAGATGCTAAACGTGCTTCCGGTGTATTCCTCAGGGGCAAGCTTGCGTTGGCGAGCTTTTTCTGCGAGGGCTTGAGTCTCTTTGGCAATCTCTGCCAGCCCTTTTCTATCGGCGTGGCGTATCAC
>CAZZMF010000297.1:0-2139 GCA_964655255.1 uncultured Sphingobacteriaceae bacterium | reverse complement strand
ATCGTTCAGAGCACCAGCTATACCGGCATAGTCACCACGGCCACGTTTGAAGTTGGCCATAAACTGTCCCATTTGCTTACCATAAGGATTACGCACCTGGTGTCCATCCCAAGGATAGATACGGCTGTTGTTCTGGTTTTCGTCTTCTGAGTACTGCGTACCAATCATCGCTAGCGCTGCGTATTCCCACTCAGCTTCGGTAGGCAGACGATAATCGGGATACAAAATCGCCTCAGGATCGCGCTCAGTGAGCTGCTTATTCACAATAGCAGTGCGCCAAGCGGCAAACTCCCGCGCTTGGTGCCAGTTGACGCCTACGACAGGGTACATGTGATAGCCTTCGTGCTGGAAGTAGTACCGTACATACGGGTCATTGTATGCCATTTCACGGAACCAGACCGTCGTATCAGGGTAGAGCAACTGCGCCTTTTGGTCGCCAGAGTCTTTTTGTACATAGAAAAGGAACTGCTTGTACTCCACGTTCGGCACTTCAGTCTCGTCCATGTAGAAGCTGGCGACCGTTACTTGGCGCACCAGAGCGTTGTGCTCAAAGTCCAAGTCTTTTTCTGTCCCCCCCATGTGGAAAGTTCCCCCTTCAATAAAGACAAGACCTGGACCAGGTGGCATTTCGCGGTAGCGCTTTACATAAAAGCCTTCTCCACCACTTTTCCGAGCGAACTTGAGTCCAGTGAGTCGGCTGGTGCTTCCGGGATCTTCAATATCCCCTTTTCCACCACAGCCTGTGAGGCTCCATGCGGCAAGCAAGGTTGCCGATAACAGTATCCACTGTTTTGCCATAGGCATGCGCAAAGGTATAGGTTTCTCTAAAATCTTGGACAAGGATAGTTGCGACGATGCTTCATACCGACTCGTCGCTCTTTGTCAAACTCCATCACGAAAGAGACTTCATGCGAGCCTGCCGAGATGCGATTGGTGAGCGATGAAATGGTATAGTCATAGGAGTAGCCTACCCGAAACATCCCCTTTTGCAAACCCACAAGCCCAATCACAGCGTCTTGATTACGATACCAGACCCCAAAAACTAACGGCTCTACCGTGTAATACAGCCCCAAATCTAACTGTTGAAAGGGCTGTTGAATACGATACATAATGGCAGGCCCGATAGTCTGAGTGCCTTCACGATTGCGATCTACGGGGATCTGGGCACCGGCAAAGAAGTTTGCCCGAATCGGAAGACGCGCCGATGCAGGATTAGTAAGGGGCACGTTATAAAAGCGCTGCTGGGGCTGCGTGATGTGCATCACAGAAGTGCCTACATATATGTACTTATTGTAGTATAGGGCTCCGGCATTCACATCTTCATGGATGCGATTTTGGAAAAAGTTGCGCTCTTGGGTCGGCAATATAAAGCCCGCGTTAGGGTCAATCTGGTCGGGAAAACGCAGACGGAAAAAGTCAATACTTGCCTGCATGATCCCTCCCGACAGCCCGAGGCTTAGTGCGCTATTTCGATTTAGCTCAATGTGCAGGGCGTAGTTGAGAAGCACATTGAGCTTAGTCAAGTTCCCTTCGCCCGCCTGGTCGCCAATGAAAGAAAGCCCCAGCCCATTACGGACATTCCCAAAAAAAATAGGCTGGTCATACGCCGCTGCAAACGTCCTATAATACCCCGGAATCGCTGTCCATTGCATGCGGTAGGCTAACGCTAATCGGGGTCCATTCGTGATGCCCGTAAAAGCCGGCGATAGCACCACCTGATTCGCAAAAAACTGCGAAAACTGAGGATCTTGTGCCCATAGGCATAACCAACTTACGCCCAGCAGAGAGTAGCCAACTTTTCTCCACATACGAAGCCCTTTTGTCAGGGCAAATATAGGCAAAAAAGGAACATGTCAAGTCCAACCCATTCCAACACTTTTTTCGTTATTTTGTGTCATGGCAAATCTTACGCACACGCGCACGATCAATACAGACTACTATGATATAGACGCCTTTCTCACTCCCGAACAGCGAGCCATACGAGATGCTGTGCGGCGGTGGGTAGAAGCGCGAGTCAAACCCATCATAGACGATTTTGCTCAGCGAGCAGAATGTCCTACACATCTCATTCCAGAAATGGCAGAACTTGGTGTGTTTGGTCCATTCATTCCAGAGGAGTATGGAGGGGCGGGGCTGGAT
>CAZZMF010000296.1:0-2141 GCA_964655255.1 uncultured Sphingobacteriaceae bacterium | reverse complement strand
ATCAAACTGGGACCGGAGTTTCGGGGGCGTCCAGTACTGGTAGCAGAAAACGGCAAAGAACGCTGCGTCGCTTGTGGCTTATGTGCCCGGGTGTGTCCGCCCTTTGCCATACACATGCAAGCCGCCGAAACCGACGACCCCAAGGAACGCTACCCAGCTATTTTTGAAATCAACATGCTGCGTTGTATCTACTGCGGCTTATGTGAAGAGGTATGCCCCGAGGAAGCTATTGTGATGAGTCCGGAGTATGATTTTGTCTTTCGCAGTCGGGAAGCGGCGATCTATACGAAAGAGCGGCTCTTGGTGGAGAAAAAAGATTTAGAGCCGCGCCTTAGGTGGCTGGCAGAAATGCGCAACCCGCAGTTTGGCAAGCGCTTCCGTTTCTCCATCCGAAATAACATCCACAGCGTCAAAGCCCGCAACATGGTCGCTAATGGCGAGGAAATCGCCTCATGAAGAAAAGACCTGGGATCCTGTACGCCGTCGCGCTGTAGCCGCTACCCCCGAGGAACGCGTGCGACAAGCTTTCATCGCCTACCTCACTCAAAAGGGATGCCCACTCTCAGCGATACAGGTGGAGTATGCCGTAGGGGAAAGCGGACGATTTGATGTAGCGGTAATGGCGCCCGAAGGCACCCTCTGGCTCTTAGCCGAATGCAAATCTGGCGTCGTCTCACCCGAAAGCGCTTGGCGTACCGCCCGCACTCAACTCAGCCGGTACAGTCGGGCACTCCCCATGCCGAAGTATTTCGCTATCGTCATCGGTCAGCACATCTGGTGCTGGCATGCCGACAAGGGTACGCTATGCCCAGAGTTTCCAACCTATCCCCAGTGAAGGTGCTTAGGCTCTATTTCCTCTTAGAGAAGCCCATACCAAAGGCAGAACCCGCCCCCTTACCGCTCGACCTGCAGCGGCAGACCATAGAAACCAGCTTCTGGATCGAAAACGAAAAAGCCCTCCTACGCCAGCACCAAGCCTATCTATTGTATGAGACGCCCATAGATGGCGACCCCATAGAGACTTTCTTGGAAGCCTATCGCGTCGCAGCACAAACCCCTCACGCCATCGGCATCGCTAATCCCATCTCCCATACAGCGCATCATATTCGGTGGGCGCAGCGGATTTTTGCAGATGGGCTGGAAAATATAGCACGCGAAACGCCTCCCCTCCACCTCTGGACAGGACTCATCCCCGTAGAAGTAGAAGTATCTCTGGCGGATTTGCTGCGAGAAAGAACCACAACTCTATGGCTTCGGACGGCAGGATATGAGCTATTTGGCTTGCCAAACTTAGCGCATCCTATCGCCGATGTACGCGAAGCCGGATGGGTACATTCGCTTTTTGAGCTGCTTTTTGACTGGATGTACTTTGACGGGCGCCCGCTCGAGGTCGGCGACGCCATAGAAGTGCCCGAACGCGGGCGTTATCTCATAGAAGACTTCATGCCGGGCGTACTCGCCCTGGTGGAATGGAAAAAGCCAGAGGAAAATGGCTGACATTCCCTTTCATCAGCCAGCGCTTTCTGATCTGGAACGCACTTATCTACTTCAAGCCCTGGAAGGGCGCTACTGGGGCGGGGGGGATTGGGTACAGCGTCTGGAAGCCAAGCTTCGGGAAATATACGGCAGAGAAGCCGTGGTGGTCAGTTCTGGGACGGCTGCGCTGCATTTAGCGCTGAGCTTGCTCTTGGGAGACAAAGGCGGGGAAGTGATCGTCCCTACTTGGACATTTACGGCCACGGCGTCCGAAGTCGTCCATGCAGGCGGCGTACCCGTCCTCGCCGATGTAAATGAAACCCTACACCTCTGCGCCGAGACCGTAGAACCGCTGATTTCTCCTCGTACACGGGGTATTATCGTGATGCATTATGCAGGTCTGCCGGCTCCGCTCCGTGAACTTCACACTCTCTGTGAAAAATACGGCATCTGGCTAATGGAAGATGCTTGTCATGCAGTGCCGGCTTACTATGAAGGGCGGCTATGCGGCACTTTTGGCGTAGCAGCGACCCTAAGCTTTCACGCTACTAAGCCGATCGCCGCGGGACAGGGCGGAGCGATTCTCTTCGCTGAAGCCCGCCTCGCCGAAAAAGCCCGCTCTCTGCGTCGTCATGGAATCCGGCGCGACCCCACGCGCCCATGGC
>CAZZMF010000295.1:0-2143 GCA_964655255.1 uncultured Sphingobacteriaceae bacterium | reverse complement strand
GCCCCATAGTTCAAGGGATAGAACGTGAGCCTCCGGAGCTCAAGATCCAGGTTCGAGTCCTGGTGGGGCTACGAAGCCGGTCAAATCTTTATCCTTGACACAGATAGGTTCAGGGCAGAGAGGAGCTTTTCAGCTTTCAGCCAGCTTTCCTCCCACTCTGTGATAGGGTCAGAGTCATAAGTGATACCACTGCCTACCTGCAAGACCAAGCGCCGGGAGAGTTTATCGTATATGAAGCTTCGGATTACGACGGCGAAATCGGCTTTGCCTGCGGGGTCTACGTATCCCACGGCGCCCGAGTAAAAGCCCCGCCCCATGGGTTCGTACTGGTGGATGTAATGCATAGCGGCGCGTTTAGGGGCGCCAGTCATGGATCCCGCCGGAAAGAGGCTCTCCACCGCACTAAGCCATGTTGTATTTTTCTCGCGCTCCCCGTAAATCGTAGAGACCAAATGATGGACTCCGGGGAAAGTTTGAACCTCTGCTAAGACCGGCACTTGTACCGAGCCAGGCAGGCTGACGCGCTGAATGTCGTTGCGTACTAAATCCACGATCATGGTATTTTCGGCAAGCTCCTTAGGGGAACGGCGCAGAGTCTCTACTTGTTGCATGTCTTCTTCCCATGTTTTACCCCGAGGTGCTGTTCCCTTGATAGGCTGTTGTGCAATAAGCTGGCGCCACTGCCAGAAAAAACGCTCAGGAGAAGCGCCAATCACATACCGCTGCTGGTACTTGAAGATGTAGTTATAAGTCGTAGGAAGTGCCAAAAGCAAAGCGATGTAAGCAGCGAGCGGGTCCAGAACTGCTTCCCATTGGAGCCCAAGGGTGAGATTGACTTGATAGACCTCTCCGTGGTAGATGTGCTCGCGTATGCGTTCTACGGCATTCAAAAACTGTGCGCGCTCCATGGAACTTTGGATAAACTTCGCATGGCGCACAGGGGGGCGGGGAAGCTGGATTTTGTCCCATTCCGGGGCTTCAGTTTGGGCTATGACGATCTGCGGCACGAAAAACGCCTGCTTAGGGAACTCTATCCATGGCTTTTTGTGGCGGGCTTTCCATTCATAGCTCCAGCCGCCCATATACCATGACCCTTCATGGAGTGGATCACGGTGGGGCTTATGAGCCACGCCTACAATCCAACGATAATGGCTTAGGTCGTCGTAGGGGCTATTTTGCAGGTGAAAATAAAAGTAGGGGTAGTTGTCTGCCCAGCGCAGGATTTTGTGGAGGTTCATCCGTGTATCGGTCTGTAGTAGAGTTTCTCGCATAGCTCTTCTAATGACGGTGCTACAATCACATACCGGTCAGCGGGCGTCCCGCGCCAGTGTAGATAAACACTGTCGCTGACGATATCCCACAGGAGGAGATTCCCAAAAGCATCGTAACCCAGCGGCAAAAACGAATCTGGAAAAATCCCCATCAAACGGCTTCGGTGCGCAAAGATATTACGCTCACTGGCTGACAGATCTAAGATATGTGTAAGCTTGATAGAGCAGAGCGTCCCCCCGCGCCAAAGATTGAACATTGGGAAGCGTCGGACGGTCTCCAGCCACCGAAAAAATACTTGGGGCAAGGTGACCGATTCGGGCGGACGATCTGCCATTTGGGTCAAAAATAGTACCTTTCCCCACATGATGATGCGCATGGTACTGCTCATAGGGGCACTATGGGCCCAGACGGGTGGGTATGACCCAAACGAAGTCATCGGCGATGAAGAAGATAGCCCTACGCCGGTGGCATCGGTGCCTGTGCGCGAGGAGGCGATTATTCGTATCAACGGGGCGCCCTTTACCTGGCAAGACCCGCTGGTCATTCAAGGCGGACGCACTTATAATATCCACATCACAGGCTTGAGACCGGGCTCCAAAGTGATTATTCGTGTCTTCAAAGCGGGACAAAAAGCTGGCGCGGCGCAATTTGACGCGAATGAGGTGGGCGAACTGGAACTGGAAACCACACTGAATAAGCAGAAGTTTCAAGGGACGGCGGAGGTGATTTATTACCCTTCTAATGGGCGGGAGGTGCGCCGCCGCTTCAAAGTGAAGGTTGAGTGATAGGCTTGGGTTTGAGGAGCTGGCGTGCCCAGTAGGTCTCAGCCCCAAGAAGCAGCACAGCAAGGAGTACCCACCCATGCCAATCC
>CAZZMF010000294.1:0-2167 GCA_964655255.1 uncultured Sphingobacteriaceae bacterium | reverse complement strand
CTGGTGGAGGGGCTTGTCCTTTGCACCAGATGACTCGTTCCACAGATGCCCCCCCTTCTAAGGCTCGGCGCAGCGCACGCAAATCAGTGATTATCGTCGCCTCCATATTGATTGATATTCCAGACGACGAAGAAGCCGCCAAGTTCCCCCTTCCCAAATAAAGTGAAAACTCACACCAGCTTGGGGATACACCCAGACTTCTCGGGTCGGGGTGTGAAGGCGCAACGGGGGCTTTGCATAGAAAAGGTATATCAGGCCGCGGTCGCTTCTCTCGCCGGGCTTTTTGTCCGAGAAGAGCGAACGGGCTTCATACCAGTCATCGCTCGCTGGCTGCCGAGGCGCACCACTGGGGATTTCATATCGTAAAGGATCTTTTCCACTTTCCCAGAAAGGCATGCTCGTATCGCCCCGTAAATACCACGCCCCCCCAGAATGCGTTATTGGTGGTTTTCGTTTCGGACGACGAAGGACATAAGGAACGATAGGTATGCTGGTATCCACAGCGGCTGGTTGGAAAGCTATATGCCACAAGCTATCTCCCGGCGAAGCCCACCCCAGCACCGCAGTTAGATTGCGCACCCGCACAGGCGGTTGAAAGCTCGTACGAGCAGTTTCTATCCAGATAGGCGTATAGCCTGTCCGCCAAAAGACCCGCGTATGCAAACTCCCTGTCGGAGCGTCAGGAAAGCTCAAGTACAAAGCTGTCATTTGTCCTGCTAAGCGAGCGGGAAAGCGTCCCACCACGAATCCCGACCACTCTGAAGCAACTGGCAGCGTGAAGATCGTCTCGGCTACCATGCCCTCTTCCGCCACTATCTGAAACTTCACCGGAATGAGGGTATCAAAAGCGTAGGGGAGCCACGACTCCATATTCACACTGAGGAAAACTACCCATTCCTCAGGGGCTAACCGATAAGTCTGCGCTTGGAGAGGGGGGGCAAGGTGCTCGCTTGCCCGCTCTATCCAGACTGGCTGCGCCAAGCTACTACCGAGAAGTAGCCCCACGCATCGTACGGCTCTCTTCATACAGATGGATCGCTCTGGCGGAGAGTAAGGTATCCCTCAGTGCCAAAGCTCCCCTCGCCGTCATGTCTATCCCATAGCTAACAAGGTCATCCAGCGGAAGCTTCTGAGACTTAGCGTACTTGACCTCTTCCTCTAACATCCCCGTGGCTTTTTCGTAAAGGGCTTTGGCTTCAGCAGAGTCCCGCAGCGCCAACCAAAGCCCAGCCTCCTGCGCTATTTGATAAGGCTCCATCGGACAGCTTTCCCAAGATATTTTTTTGCGCAAAAACCTCAAGAGTTCCTTACCCTTATCACGCACAGCCTCAGCTGCAAGGCTGTCTTTTAGGGTGTCCGCCTTTTGAATATAGTGATCCACCAAGCGATAGAAGACCGACCGATAGTTGGCTATCATCCGGAGGGTATTGCTATCGTAGAAGATGTCTGGGCGATCCAGATTGCGATAGCGGTAGACTTTGGTCAGAAGCTCATAGGTAAGGCTGTCCTGGATAGGGGCGTTATAGACACTTCCCCGTGGTCCGCCAGTGGGTTTGAGCGGGAGAAGTTCATAGACTTGCCCGCGCACATACAAATAATCCTGCAGCCCCATATAACTGAAACTGGGCAGCGTATTAGCGAAGCAAATCGGACGCTTCCAACCCTGTTGGAGGTTGGTGAGAATGATGTCCATCGTCATATAGTCTTGCTTGAGGAGATAGGTTTGTTCCCCACTGCCACGAGCAGGTACTTTCCAGATTAGTGTATCTGTAAGAGTATCCGCAGAGAAACGGCTTGCCTCGGGGTAGTTTTTTAGAAAAGCGGCTTTATCTATCGGTAGCCTCAACTCCTGCGAACGAAACGGCATCGTAGCCGCCTTATCCCCCATGAAAACTTCATCTCGTATAGAAATGGGCAGTGGAGGCGCCCCATTCGTCGTCTGATATTTGAGCTGTGAGATATACCAGTCGGTATTAAGCAAGCTGAGATTCACGATGCGCACATCGGTACGAATGCCTTCTACTTCTTGTAGATACCACAGAGGAAAGGTATCATTGTCGCCATTAGTAAAGAGAATCGCATTAGGTGGGCAGGAAATCAGAAAGTTGTATGCGCTATCGGGTGGGACGAAGTTGCCAGCACGAGAATGGGAGCGCCAGTTCTGGAC
>CAZZMF010000293.1:0-2176 GCA_964655255.1 uncultured Sphingobacteriaceae bacterium | reverse complement strand
AATACCTTGTACAACTGCGGAGGCTATGATGCCAAAGAGGTGTGTTCTTTTGCCTTTTGAGGGGGCGGGGCGGCGCCGAAGGCGCCGCCCCGCCCACGCCCTCACCGCCTGCCCTCCCATGCGCCAAAGGGCTCAGCGCGGGTATTTTTCGCTTCCTCACACGCCTTTGGCCTTTTGTCCCGTCTCCCTAATATTGCCCTATGGCGTCTTCCTCTGCCAGACGGGCAGTTCTGTATGTCGCTGATGCTCGGCGCATGTTAGAGATCCCCGATGAGAGCATAGGGCTCATTGTTACCTCGCCGCCGTACTGGCACATCAAGGACTACGGTTCGCCTGAGCAGATAGGATACGGACAGTCGCTCCATGAATACTTGTATGACCTTGCTCGGGTCTGGCAGGAATGCTGGCGCGTCCTCATGCCCGGCAGACGGCTCTGCATCAATATCGGTGATCAGTTTGCCCGGGCTACGGTATATGGGCAGTACCGGGTGATTCCCCTCCATGCGGAGGTTATCGCTCAGTGTGAGCAGATAGGGTTTGATTATCTTGGCGCTATCATCTGGCAGAAAAAGACGACGATGCGTCCCTCTGGTGGGGCGGTCGTGATGGGATCTTTTCCCTTCCCGCCTAATGGGATTGTGGAGTTGGACTATGAGTACATTCTGATTTTTCGCAAGCCGGGGCGGTCATCCCCTGTGTCAGAAGCGCAGCGACAGGCATCAGTCCTGAGCCGGGATGAGTGGAAGCTCTATTTCAGCGGGCACTGGCACTTCGGCGGGGAGCGGCAGACGCTCCACGAAGCGGTCTTTCCCGAAGAACTGCCTCGCCGGCTGATTCGGATGTTTTCCTTTGTCGGAGAGAAGGTACTGGATCCTTTTGCTGGAAGCGGTACCACTCTCAAGGTAGCGCTGGAACTGGAGCGCCAGGCCGTGGGCTATGAGGTGCAAAAGGCTTTTATTCCCCTCATCCAGCAGAAAATCAGCGGCAGCCTTCTCACAGCCGAAGCCCTGGAAATCTGCGAACGAACTGCACTAGCTGCCCCGGCGAGTCCACCGCCGGGCTATGTACCGGCTGTAAAGGACTGTCGTCCTCATACTGATGCCAGTCCGTCCCCTGAAGCGCCCCTCCACCGCATTACGCATGTCATGTACGCAGACGAACTGTCTGCCCCTATCCTCGTCGTGGATAATGGCTGGCGGGTTTCCCTGCTGGGGGTGGAAGTTGCGCCAGCGCAGTGGGCAGCCGCCGAAGCCTATCTGCGACGCTATGTAGTGGGTAAAAGGGTTATCTTGCGTATGGAGGCTTCGCCGTCGGAGCGCACGCCCACGCCAGCATACGTGTATCTGCGCAACCGGCTCTTCATCAACCGAAAAATGATAGAGATGGGCATAGCACGTGCCGCACACCAGAAACACCGATATTATGAGCGCTTTCTGCGCGCAGAAACGGCAAGCAAATATGAAAAGTAACAAGGAGTGGATACTCAACATGGCTTTTAACCGCTGGCAGTTGAATCGTCCTCGGTATGTGGGCAAACTATCGGAGGCTATCCGCTTATGTGCCCCGGGAAGCATGGAGGAGTGGAGAGACTATTACTTTTCCCAAGTGAAACCTGAGGGCGAAATGTTCGGTCAAACCATGGAGCAGCATTTAGAGGAAGTGGGGCGACGCCTCTACACAAAGATCTCTGAACAATTGCAGGCTGAGGTCAGCTCCATTACAGAAGAAGACTGTATTGAGTATGTGAGAGATGTTGTCTTGCGCCGCACTTATGAGGGGTACGAAAATGAGAAAAAAACGGTGTATGGTCAGCTAGAGAAAGCCCTCGGTGTGAGATTAATGCCCGCTCCCGACAAGTGGGACAGGTCTTATAATGTAGATTTCTACATTCCAGTAGGCAAATATTCCATCGGCATCCAGATAAAGCCTATCACCTATTATCACACCCCTGAGGTCCATAAGTGGCGGCAGTGGATGAGAAAGAGCCATGAGCATTTTCGTAAGAAACAAGGTGGAAGGGTTTTCATAGTATTTTCTGTAAAGCAAGGCAATAATAAGGTCATAGCCAATCCAGAGGTGATAGCTGAAATAAAAGAAGAAATAGAACGGCTGTCCTCAGAATCTTGATTTTTGGGGATAAGGTAGAGAGTAATATCAAAGTGGCGCATTCTTTTGC